>JAEYUK010000053.1 GCA_023432655.1 Pseudomonadota bacterium
CCTTATCGGTTTGCAAATTAATTCCTTGATGCAATTTTATTTCTTGACGCAAACAGTCAAATTGCGTATCATTGCAGTCAGGAACTAAACGCGGCGGAGGGGCCCATGTTCACACAAACAATTGAAAAGACTCAATTAGAATCATCGGAAAGCTACCAGCTGATTAAGGACGAACAGCTAGCTTCGGTCGTCATCTCCTCCCAGATCCTGGCCGGCTCACGCATCCTCTTGAGCACCTACCGGCAAGTGGTCTTCTCCGACTGCGTGTTCTATGCCTGTGATTTTCAAGGAGTTACCTTTGAAAACTGCGTTTTCGAGAATTGCAGCTTCGAATTTACACACCTTAAGAAGTGCAACTTCAAGAATTGCAATTTCACTAATTGCACATGGGTGGCCGCCACATCAAGAAATTCTATTTATGTGGACTGTGATTTAACTTACGAACACCAAGTGGCCTTGGAAGGAAGCGGCAACACTCTTCACTTTGCTTCCAAGCACCACACCACTGATATCTACATTGAAATGGCTTTGGCCGCATAAGGAGGATGTATGAATCTGAGCTTTTATGGCCTAACACTAATGATTAATATTTTCGGTTTGGCGGTCCTGATTAAGGCCTACGGGATTTAGCCAAAGTTCCCAGTCCCTACCCAAAAAGACCCTCGGGAGAGCGCGACTTCCGGGGGTTTTTTATTGTTCGCAGTTAAATGAGGATAAATATTTCGTAAATCCAATGACTTTTAAAGTCCCAAACAAGCTCGAAGCGCCACATTTGGTTAATCGAAAATAATCAAGTTGAGAGCGCTACCAAGTCTGAAACGGTTTGTACCTCGTGTGTCTCTACTGAAACATTTAGTTTCTACCAGTTGGGCATGAGACACGTCTTTGGGACTTTAAAAGTCATCCCCAGTTAACTGCGAACAATTAATTTAGATCAAA
Organism: Pseudomonadota bacterium; assembly: GCA_023432655.1. Classification (GTDB taxonomy): domain Bacteria; phylum Bdellovibrionota; class Bacteriovoracia; order Bacteriovoracales; family Bacteriovoracaceae; genus Peredibacter. Next base: position 940 of record JAEYUK010000053.1, read on the forward strand.
TTAAATTTAGCTTCGGCATACTTTTAGGATTAAGTATCTCCGTCTTTTATTTAACACGGAGGTTCTATGCGTAAGACTTTACTCCCGATGGTTATTCTTTTCGCAAGTCTTAAACTGAGTGCTGCTACTTGTCCCCAATTCCAAAATGTTTATGAGAGTTGTTATTCCCGTTCCATGATTGAGGCCTTCCAGGTGAGCCGAGTGGATGTCATGGAGTCGAGACCCTCCTATGAATTCTTAATTAAGGCCCGCTATGAAACAAAACATCTGAAATTCGAAGCTAATGGTGTTCCGGAAGAAGTTTCTGTACCAGTGCCCTACGTACAAGTGGCCCATTGTGTGGATGATCGTCTTCATCTCATTATTCAAAATGAGGAAGAGTTTGGAAAAGAGAGCTATGAGTTCATTCCAGAATCAGAGAAGCTCACTATTAAGACCTATCTTAATAGCGTTCTCATTAACGAGGTCATCTGTAAGACTACTGAGTGATGACTTTAGTGTTAGCAGAAGGTTTAAAGACAAAATGACTGGCCGGGAAAGTGGTGTTTTCTTTCATATCAATAAGCTTGATATGAATTTTTCCACCATCATTCTTAGTTAAGGTCATTTTGTTAAAGCCTTTTAGCTCTTTAACGTCTTTGGCGTTCTTATCCGTAAAGAGAACAACCTCTTTAAAGCCCATTTCTTTCTGAATTGTCGGAACGAAAGTGAGGATAAGTTCATTCTTATTGTATTTGGCGGTGAAAATTTTGGAGTTATCCACACCGTCTTTCACAGAATCCAAAAATTTGATGATAGGAAGGTTGGAGGATTTCTGAATCGTGACCTGATCCTTCTCCCCTTTCACACTGGCCGGCTGATACAGCCAGCTTTTCTTTGGGTTCACCACAAAGAGACTCGGAACTGGAGAGGTGACTTCAAAACGAAGATTTCCCGGAAACTTATAATCAATTTTCCCAAAGCTCTTTTTCTCTTTTCCACTCACCAGCGAAATAATGCTTTCTTCGTAATTAGCGGAAAAGGATGTGGGAACAAAGCTCTTCGCAAACGAAAGAGTTGGGAGTAAAGCGAGGAAAAGTAGATATTTCATAAGTGTTCCAAAAAAAAAGGGGAAAGCTTCCTCTTACTGAAGTTGCTTATCCCCTGTCCACAAACCTTAATGGAGTTGCACAGAGACGGCCTTGGATACGCCGGGCTCCTGCATAGTCACACCGTAAAGTGTGTCATTCAGTTCCATGGTTTTCTTATTATGGGTAATCAAAATAAATTGTGATTCAGAACTCATCTCTCTAAGGAGCTCGTTGAAACGACCAACGTTAGCGTCATCCAGTGGAGCATCAACCTCATCCAGTAGACAGAAAGGAGACGGCTTCACGAGGAAGATAGAGAAGATCAACGACACCGCTGTCATCGCTTTCTCACCACCGGACATAAGAGTAATTGACTGCATTTTCTTACCAGGCGGCTTGGCGATAATATCCACACCACACTCGATAGAATCAAGGTCCCCGGTCACTTCAAGTTTTGCTTCCCCACCACCGAAGATGATTGGGAAAACTTTCGAGAAGCGCTCATTTACTTCATGGAAAGCTTCCTTGAAGCGCTCTTTTGATTTCTCATCAATATGAGTAATCGCCGTTTGAAGGTCAGTCAGAGATCTCTTCAGCTCTTCTTCCTGAGTTTTTAGGAAGTCATAGCGAAGCTTCTGACGATCGTATTCTTCAATCGCCGCCCAGTTAATTTCACCAAGACGGTTGAATTCAGTTTTATAATCCTTGAATTTTTCCTTGGCCTCTTTGATCTGACCAGGGAAACGCTTCTCGAACTCGTATTCTACGGCTTCGATTTCTTTCGTCCCATCTTCCGTTTCCATGACGTACATAGAAGAGAGATCTTTAAGCTCCGTAATTTGCTCTGAAGAAATCTCCAGATGTTTCATCATGACAGAACGAAGGTCAACTTTGTAGCGCTCGAAGATATCTTTAACGAGAAGCTCTTCTTCTTGAATGATCTGAGTCGTTCTAAGCTCAAGCTCCACGTTCTCTTTTTCAATCTTATTCAAGCGGTTATTGATTTCTTTAAGCTCCGATTCTTTTTCCTGCATCGAAAGAAGAACCTGGGCAATCTGATCCTTTAAAAGATTCAGGAAAGATTCTTTTTCAGAAAGAACTTCCGCCATATCGCGGTTAGAGGCTTCTACCGTTTCAGCTTCGATCTGAGCGTTTTCAATTTCGGTGTTGAAGTTTTCTAAAAGCTCAGTGTTGGCCGCTTGTTTTTCACGGTAGCGGTCAATCTGCGCATTAACGTCTTCAATCTGCGATTTAAGAGAGGTTAACTGCTGCTGGTAACTCTGGGCCTTAACCTTAAGTTCCATCATTTCATCGCGCTCATTCTCAAAAGTAATTTTGAGTTCCTGATAGCGAGATTCAATATCAGCCACTTCTGCCGAAAACTCCTGAACTTTACTGTCCAGATCTTCTTTGGTGTTGATGAGTTTTTCATCACTTTCTAAAAGATCAAGACGAGCGCGGGAAGTTTCAGACTTTCTATTTTGAAGAATCTGTAAACGGGAAGAATTCGATGACTGGTTCGACTCTTTTGATTCTAATGCGGCCTTAGTAGCGGCATAGAGAGTATTGACCTCATTGAACTCTTTGGTTTTTTCTTCCAAGAGGGTTTTCTTCTCTGAAAGAGTTGTTTCAAGCTGCATGATGGTTGTTTCCACAACCGCTAACTCAGCTTGTTTGGCTTCCAGCTCTACACCCATTTCCTGGATGAGGTTGTTACGTTGAACAATCCCTTGAGCTTCAGAAGCCGAGTCGTTACGAACTCCGTACAAGACAGAGTTTCCGACTTTTTTAATGAGAACTTTTCCATCCTTAGAAACGAGGCCTTTAAACTGGATATCTGGGTTAATTTTGGACGCCAGCTCCGTGGTTAAGTTCTCAACAACGAAGAAACCGTTAAGAATCTTCGAAAGTTTTGCAGCATAATCTTGATTATTAATGCGGACGATATCACTGAGGGCCTTCATGTTCTGGCAGCCCTGAGTTTCCAGACGCCCGATAGACTCAACAGAAATAGTTCCATCCTGAGGCCATAGAACGTCAACCGTCGCTTCAAAATCCGTCATAAGGTTAGCGAAAGCTTCCTTACCTTGAGTCGAAAGAACCACATCCAGTGACTCTCCGATGAGTTGCTCAACAGCCACAGCATATTCCGGGTCACACTCAATGAGTTTCCCCAACACTTCTAACGTGCCGTCATTTACTTTTTGTACCAGCTCTACTGCTCCGGCCCGACGACCTTCGGCAGAGTTATTGATTTCAATCAGCGACTGACGCTTAGATTCAAGTTGGATAACGTCACGAGAAAGCTCGCGAAACTTTACATCGTTAGCTTTTAGTTCAGTTTGAAGTTGATCCACTTCTTGTTTAAGAAGAGGCATCGTCGCTTTGAACTCTTCCACTTTGGCACCGGAAGCCTTCACGGTAGCGCGATCTTTCATAAGATCATCAGTGAAATTAGAAGTGGTCTTCTCTAGTGTTTCAATTTCGGCGGTTAAGTCCTGAAGAAGTCTAGAGTACTCTTCAAGTTTCGAAGAGTTTTTAAAGGCTTCATTGTCCAGGGCCTGAAGTTTTTCTTTTGAAGCATTAAGTTCCCGGCGTTTTTCGCCAAGTTCTTCTTCAAGATCAAACATCTGAGTTTTAAGAAGTTCAACTTTCTCTTCAAGATTAGAAAAATCCATTTGCTCATAATTATTAGACTCAAGGTCTTCTAATTGAGCGGTCAGAGCTTCCAGTCTTTCCGAGCGCTTCTCAATATCAATATTAAGCTCTTCATTTTCTTTCTGAGCTCTTTCAATTTGTTTTTCTTTATCAATTAAAGACTTCTTTAAATGCTTCACTCTTTCTTCGGCTGCGGCCAATTCTTTGGAGTGCTCATTGAAATCATCTTGAGCGATATCAATTCGCTCCATCATGTCAGTCTTCTGGATTTTTTCATCTTCCAAAAGAAGATCCAGCTGAGATTTTCTAAGAGTTAGATTCTCATGCTCAGTCTGACGTGATTCAAGCATTGAACTTGCATTCGTGAAATCTTGAAGATAATCATGTTCACGGTGGCTTTCTACGATCAATTCATACTTCTTGATACGGTCACGGAGGGTGCGAGCTTTTTCCGCTTTTTCCGCCTGACGTTCAAGGTTCTTTAAATTTTTGTAAATTTCGTTCTGAAGGTCTTCCAGACGAACAAGGTTAGATTGAGTCTGCTCAATTTTCTTTAATGACTCTTTCTTACGAAGCTTAAACTTCGTAATCCCGGCCACTTCTTCAATCATCACCCGGCGCTCTTCAGGCTTTGCCTGAACGAGTTTATTAATCTCACCTTGAGCGATAATGGAGTACGACTTCGCTCCCGCACCAGTATCCATGAAGACTTCATGGATATCTTTAAGACGAGCTGGCTCGCCGTTAATCCGGTATTCCGTTTCGCCGTTACGGTAAAGTTTACGAGTTAAATGAATTTCGGCCGGCTTAGAAACAGCACCGCTGATATGGATATGTTTTCCATTAACGTTATCAAGAACTAAAGTCACTTCAGCAAAAGAAGCCGGCGTGTATTTAGAAGATCCAGCGAAGATCAGGTCTTTCATGGACGTACCACGAAGGTGCTTAGCTGATTGCTCACCCATGACCCAGAAAAGAGCGTCCACGATATTAGATTTACCGCAACCGTTCGGGCCTACGATTCCCGTGATCCCTTCATCAAAAATAATGACTGTCTTGTCTTTAAAGGATTTAAAACCCTGAATGATGAGCCTATTAAGTCTCATGTGCTGACCTCTCGTAAGTGTTTGTGTGTATCCTTAAAAACCAAGCAAGACTTCCGCCTCTTGCATCCGTTTTACTCAGCTATATTTAAGAATGACTCATCATCCCCTATGGGAAAGCGGCCTGTCTATTTTTTTTGTGCTTACTTTCCCTCACAAAGCTGTCAATGACTCAACACTTCATAGAATGGCACAGCATCTGCTCATTAGAAATAGTCACTTATTCGAGGAGGGTTATGAAAAGTTACTTTTTAAAGAACAAAATAAAAAATGTGATAAGGCGCTTACGGGGCCCTCAAAACAACCCTAAGCAGGTTCCTCAAGTTGATATCGAGGGTGAATATCAGGTGCTAAGAGAGGAGAATAAAGGGGAAGAAGAGTATGCCAAGCTTCGCCAGAAAGCACGGGAGCAGGTTCTACGAGAAGCTGGTGGTCAGGATATTAGCGCCATTTAATAGAGGTCAGGAGTAGACAATACCTGAATACAGGAGGAAAATATTTTCATCTCCTGGGAGGTTTTATGTCTCCTCTCATGACCTATATTGTCCTTTTTCTACTTTTTATCTCAGTCTCATAACAGATCTAACGGCAGGGAAATGGAAAGCATATAAGCTTCGTAATCCACTTCTCTTTTTACTTTTAACCCTCCTGCTTTGAACTCATCAAATGTCCCATTCCGGTACTCTAGATTCACGTCCAGAAAGGGCAAGGGTGTGAAGCCTACACCGAGCTTAAAGCCGGTACCGTCTTCTAAATCCACATCCACATTATTCACTTCCGTCTCCCCTTCGGCCGAAAAAATATAACCGCCATAGGCGCGCAGAAGAATAGGAAACTCCATCCCCACAAAAGCTGCCCACTCCGTGATATCGGCGTTTTCATCAAAATCAGAACTATTCATGTCGATACTACTTTGAAGATAATCGGCCCCAATCTGGAAAGGCCCGGTCTGGTATCCTAGACGTCCACCGTAAGAGAGTCCCCGTCCGCCGTCATAATCCTTACCTCCGCTAAAATCGAGCTGCTGCCCCAGGGTGTAACCCAAAACGGGCTCAACTAAGAGACCGGCGTGAGTGGAAAAGGGAACCAGCCCGAGGGCCAAAGCCGTGGAAAAAATGATCTTTTTCATAGAAACCTCCTGTCGCTCTTTCATAAGTTTAGACCCCTTGGGAGGTGCTGTAGTGGCTTGGGATTTCATGAGTTT
>JAEYUK010000077.1 GCA_023432655.1 Pseudomonadota bacterium
TAATGAGACAATCGATATCGTGTTGCTCAAACTTCTTAATGATGGTTTCCGGAAAATCCATTGAAAGTCGAACCTCAAGTTCAGGATAAGTCGCCAGAAAATCTAGCATCCTACTTGAAAGCCAGGTTTTCCCTAAACCATAAAGTGAGCCCACGTGAAGCTTACCTTTAATCTCATGATTCTCTAGATGGATTTGCTCGATGGTTTCTTCAATTCTTCGTACATATTGTTTAGCGACCTTGGCCAAACGAAGCCCACGATCTGTGAGGTTGACTGACTTACCCTGACGAGTGATGACTGGAAAACCGAGCTTATTCTCCAGGTTCTTAAGCGTCTGAGAAACAGCACTTTGAGTGACGTTAAGTTCTTCGGCCGCCTTGGATATATTCTCATTTTGAGATAGGGCAATGAGAACTTGGAGCATGGATGATTCTAACATGGTTTCACCTTATAATATATATAAGTAAAACTAATACGAATTAATCTGGAAGTAAATATATTGTTAGCAGGTAAGTGAGGATGACTTTTAAAGTCCCAAACACGTGTCTCGTAGAAACAACGAGTTTCATTTGAGACACACGAGAAACTTAACCTGTTCAGATATGATAGCGCTCTCAACCTCATCTTATTTGGTAAACCAAACTTCGCCTTTCGAGCTTATTTGGGACTTTAAAAGTCATCAAAAGGACTACGAATTTTATCCCCAGTTAACTGCGCACAACTAAAATGAGGAAAAATTAATCCAGAGACAAAAAAGGCCGGGATTTCTCCCGGCCTTCGAATGAAATCATCTTAAAAAGATTATTCAGCTCTTTCGTTAAGCTTGTCTTTACGAGCGGCCATAACTTTCTCTTGAACGTGAGAAGGACATGATTCGTATTTTGCAAACTCCATCGAGTAACCAGCTTTACCAGCTGTACCGGAACGAAGAACAGTAGCGTAGCCAAACATTTCAGAAAGAGGAACGTGAGCGTTAATGATCGCATCCCCTGTCTCAGTGTTTTCAGATCCAAGGATAACACCACGACGAGAAGATAAGTCGCCGATAACGAAACCTTGATAGTCTTGTGGAGTTTCAACTTCAACCTTCATGATTGGCTCAAGAAGAATTGGGTTGGCCGATTTAATAGCTTCTCTCATTGCCATACGAGCAGCAATACGGAAGGCCATATCTGATGAATCCACATCATGGTACTGACCGTCTTGGAGGTAAGCTTCAACATCAATCACTGGGAACGCTGCAAGAGGTCCCTTGTTCATAACGTCGTTGAAACCTTTATCACATGAAGGGATGAATTCGTTAGGAATTACACCACCCTTAATTTCGTTAACAAAACGGTAAACCTGGTCTTCACGCTCTTTTCTGTCAGCAGCAAGTGGCTTAATAACGCCGGCAACTTTCGCAAATTGTCCAGAACCACCAGTTTGCTTCTTGTGAGTGTATTCGAACTTAGCTTCGCCACGGATTGTCTCACGGTAGTTAACCTGTGGAGCACCAACTTCAACTTCAGCTTTGTACTCACGCTTAAGACGCTCAACATAGATTTCAAGGTGAAGCTCACCCATACCTGCGATACGAGTTTCGCCAGACTCTTCATCTGTGAAAAGGTGGAAAGTAGGATCTTCTTTAATGAAGCGCTGAAGACCTTTAGACATACGAGCCTGTGCATCCTTATCTTTAGCTTTGATTGAAAGCTCGATAACAGGAATCGGCACGTGCATACCTTCACAAGAAAGATGCTCTAGGTTTCCATTTTCAGCTACGAAAGTATCACCGGAAGCACAGTCAACACCGATCATGGCGATGATATCCCCTGCAGAAGCAGAGTCGATATTTTCGCGATCGTTAGAGTTCATGCGAACAATACGGCCGATACGAACTCTTTTCTTAGTACGAGTATTGATTAAAGTTTCACCCTTATTCAATGTACCTTGATAAATACGAGTATAAGTCAGCTGACCAAATTGTTCGTCAGTGATTTTAAACGCCATACAAACAAGTGGCTTATCGTATTCTGGAAGAAGTTCAACTTTCTCCCCAGTATTTGAATCGATTGCTTTTGATTTTTCACAAGAAACTGGAGGAGGAAGGTAACGAGCAACAGCGTTAAGAATAAGCTGAATACCTTTGTTCTTGAAAGAAGAACCCATGAAAACTGGAGTGAAGGCAAGTGTCTGAACACCTTTTTTAACAGCAGCGTGGATTTGCTCTTCAGAAATATCTTTCCCATCAAGAATAGCTTCCATCATAGCGTCGTCGAAAGCTGAAACAGTATCAAGCATTTCTTCACGAGCTTTTTGAGCTTGGTCAACGAGCTCAGAAGGAATAGCTTCTTCACGAACGATTTCACCGTTATCGCCATCGAAGTAATAAGCTTTCATTGTGATAAGATCTACTACACCTTTGAAGTTTTCTTCAGTTCCAATCGGAATCTGCATCAAGCAAGCGTTGTGGTTTAGCTTCTCACGAAGAGCTTTAACACCGTTATATGGATTAGCACCCATACGGTCCATTTTATTGAGGTAAGCGATACGTGGAACACGGTAACGCTTCATCTGACGGTCAACTGTAATAGACTGAGACTGAACACCAGCAACAGAACAAAGAACAAGGATCGCACCATCAAGAACTCGAAGAGAACGCTCAACTTCAACTGTGAAGTCCACGTGTCCCGGAGTATCGATAAGGTTTACCTTGATCGACTTCTGGTCGCCTTCAGCAAATGTAATACCTTTCTTATCAATCCCCTGCCATTCAACAGTTGTAGCTGCTGAAGTAATAGTAATACCTTTTTCACGCTCTAGGTCCATGTGGTCCATGGTTGCCCCAGCGCCGCCGCCTTTAACGTCTTCGATTTTGTGAATCTTAGAACAGTAGAAAAGGATACGCTCTGATGTGGTAGTTTTACCTGAGTCAATGTGGGCCGAAATACCAATGTTTCTGGTTTTGGCCAAGTTCTTGTCAATACTCATCTGTACTCCAAAATGGTGATAGTAGTGTCTAAAATTTTTTTAAGCCTGCATCATAAAGAAGGACCTGGCTTTATGTCAATTTTTTTCCATGCTTAGATGAGCTTTTTGCTTATTGCCAAACTCTGAATTTTGAACGAAATTTCCCTAATGAGCAGTAAGAAAGATCTAGATAAATCAACCCTCTACGAAGCCGTGAAAACCATCGTGGAGTCTCCGGCCAAACATATCCACCTTGACCAACAAAAGCTTTTTACCCTTTTTAGTGTCGCTTTTCAGTACATCTTGTTTAAGTCGACTAAAAATCCGGGCCACTACATTATCCGCATTGAGGACTCTATGTTGGCGGAAAAACTGGCCCGTAAGGCCAAGGATGAAACCACCCGTAAATTTATGGGCCGCCTGCTCATTCCGAGGCGCCTGGCCTATGGAAATTCGACTTTTCATTTAGATTATTTCCCGCTGGCCACCTGGGGTGTTACCAAAGATCTCCCTAGGGAAAAGATCCAGGGAGCGATCATTGTAAAAAACACCTCCCATAATCCTCTCATCGATGAGTCTGACTTTCGCCATGTGAGTGACGATGACCAGGCCGTTGCTTTATTTGGTAAGCATTATTATCTGAGCACCCTGATGGAGATATCTCCGCGAACAATCACCATTGCGTTCGAGGAAGAATTTGAGGGACTAGAATCCATTCAATTTGACTTTATTGAAGAGAAAACTGAGCGGATGGTAGATGGGGTTATGATCTCAAGCGATGTGCATTTCGAAGAAGACTAAAATCTACTTCTTAACAATCTTCACACCTTCGTCGTATTCTATCTCGGTGAGTTCGCCAGAACGTGACCACTCTTTCCAAAGTCCATGCTTCAAGTCCCCCCGGTACTTTCCCTGGGACTTAATGTTTCCATTACTATAATAAAAAACCCAGACATTATTCTTAAGACCGTCAATGTAATCACCTTCGGCCAGGATGGAACCCGTCTCGTAATTGTGACGCCAAAATCCGGTTCTTTTCCCTTTTAGGTACTCTCCTTCGGCAGCTACAATCCCTGATTCAAAGTGCACTTTTATCAGACCGTCTTTTATCACTTTAGGGTAATAAAGCTCTTGTGGAGGCAAGTTCCACGGAAAGCCATAGATTCTTTCTTCAATCTGAAGCTTACGAACGAGTTTTAAAATGTAGTAGCGGGCACCTTCTCTTTCTTGCGGAGTCACTTCACTGAGAAACGAGAGTTCATCTTTAAACCGACTCATGAGACGCGGAATAATGGTTTCAAGTTCCTGGAGCTTTTCTTGTGGGAAACCAAAAACACACTTTGCAAAGAGGGGAAGAATTTGATCCTGACTGGTTAAAACTTTTTCGATATCCTCGCTACTGATTTGAAGAAAATCATCGAAAGTTTTTATGTTTTTCATGACCCAATTCATATAAATCGGGTCTTCCAAAACTCCCGCCGTAAAAATCTGACCGCGGGTGGGCCCGCCGGTAGTTTCCATGTTAATGACGAAGTCTTTAAATCCATCTATTTGACGGCGTTTGATACGGTCTAGCATTCCCATGGGCGAAATTATAGACCCATTTGAGGCCTATTTATAAAAATATTTTTTTCCTACCTGGAGGCCCGTAATCTATTAAAAACAAGCTTCATACGCTCTTGTATTTTATTAAGATGATCTTTATCCATTTCCAGTGGCATAGATAAACGTAAACCATTTTTGGCAGTTGTATTAAGCCCTAGATGAAGAAGGACAGCACTCTCTTTGGCGGCCCCACTAGAGCAGGCAGAGCCAGCACTAATCTCCAATCCATGAATATCGAAGAGGGCCAGGGCGATATCACTGGTGAGGTGGTGTAAATAAAAATAGATGGTATTACTGCATATTAATGGATCATCAATAATTGACCCCAGTCCTTCTAGCTCTTCTTCCAGGAAGGTGATCATAGCTCTGCGCATGAGACTGTTATGGGCCACATCAATTTTAAGAAGGTCTTCCAGTGCTAATGCAATAGAGCGAACACCCTGAATATTCTCAGTGCCAGAGCGAAAGTTTCCTTGCTGACCACCTCCCGTAAGGAGTGGATGAAAATCAAAATTCGTTTTAAAAAAAGAAAAACCTATCCCCTTTAAGGCCCCAAACTTATGGGCCGAAAAAGTCCAGATATCTCCCTCCGACAACTTTTGCCAATCAGGAATTTTCCCAGGGGCCTGAACTGCATCAATATGAAGATAAAGATCAGGAATAGCTTTAAAAACTGAGAGTTCTTCCAGAGGCGAAACTTGTCCAGTTTCATTATGAACCCAGAGATGATG
>JAEYUK010000127.1 GCA_023432655.1 Pseudomonadota bacterium
GTGCAGGCCAGGATTCTCCTGAGGGGAAACAACATAAGATGTTCCTTCGATAACTTTTTGGTAGTTCAGATCAAATTGCATTTTTAAATTTTTGGCCGCCTCAAAATAATCTTTTTCACTTTCCCAAAGTCGTTGAGGATGTAAAAATCTTTCATCAATCCCTTCAATGTACTCAGGAATTCTCAAAGAAAAGACGGGATCAGTTGTAAATACTGTCTCAGAGCTTAAACCTTTTTGAATCGCTCGTATGGAGTTCCTTGTGAAGGACAAAGGATAACGCTCGCCCACGCCATAAGCGCCGCCAAACCATCCCGTGTTTACCAGCCATACTTTTATATTATGTTTCTTCAAAATATCTTTAAGTAACAGTCCATAATCTGTCGCTGCTCTCATCATAAATGGAGCACCGAAACAGTGAGAAAATGTGACGTTAATACCCTTTAGGCCTACTTCAGTCCCTCCGACTTTGGCGGTATAGCCCAAGAGGAAATAGTACATCGCCTGTTCATCACTTAAGCAACTGATGGCCGGAAGGACACCTATAGCATCGGCCGAAAGAAAGAAAAATTGAGAAGGAACTTCTCCTCTCCCATCTGGAACAGAATCTTCCAGAAAGCTTAAAGGATAGGTCGCACGCCCATTTTCAGTTATTGATTTATCTTCAAAGTTGGGCCTTCGCGTTTCTGGATCTAAAGTTACATTTTCCATTAAAGAGCCGAAGCGATTGATCGCTCTATAAATTTGAGGCTCACCCGCTTCTGTCAGATTAAAAGTCTTAGGGTAACAACCGCCCTCGAAGTTAAATATCCCTCGCTCCGATATACCATGCTCATCATCTCCGATAACTTGCAGACCCTCATCTGTGGAAAGAGTCGTTTTCCCCGTTCCCGACAGACCGAAAAAAACTGAAACCCGGCCTTTTTGATCAACGTTGGCCCCTGAATGTGTAGGCAGCACACCATAGTCAGGAAGAATAGTATTCATCACCGAGAAAATGGCCTTCTTGATTTCACCACAATAAGCAGTTCCTCCAATTAAGATTTCCCGGCCTTCAAAATTGATGGCGATAACAGTGGATGAGCGTAGTCCAAACTTCTCAGCATCAAACTCCAGATCTGGATCATGGTAAATGACAAAACTTCCGAGGGGATTGTTTTCGCGCTTTTCTCTCATTATCTGCTGGCAAAATAATGCATGAACTGGTGAAGTCGTGACGAGGTTGACTCCCAGGGAATACATCGGATCAGCACCAGCACTGGCCTCAACAACATAGGTCTCGGGCTTAATAAGATGGAGTTTTTTTAACAGCTCAATTTTAAGCTCATTGAAAGTCTCTTCATCAAGCTCACGAATTTTAGCATTCCAATCAATGATTTTCTCTGAAGCCTTATTCTTAACCACATACTTATCTTCTGCGGCTCGACCCGTAAACTTACCAGAGTTTACGCAAAGAGTTCCATGAAGAGCGAGCTTCCCTTGATGTTTTTGAATGGCCTTTTCAATGAGATAAGCAGAAGAAGGATTAACCTTTGTACGAATTTCACCAGAGACTATGCCGTTCCACCATTCCCACATGAGGTCCTCCTCTAAGAAAATCAACCACACTAGGATGATTTAAAAGAAGTGTCGTGAGAAGGGACATTGCAGAAGCTAAGAGAGCAACTGAAGTAGACGCCCTTTGCAAGCATCAAAATGCTCAGGGTAATCGCCCAGGTCTTTGACGATCCTATGAGCGTGGACTTTAGACGGTTCAACAAAAGCGTCATGCATAGGTTTTACTTGTTTAAAAAATTGAGCGTGGACACCTTCCGGCGTTCTGCCTCGCTCTTTCACATCCCGCTCGAGCCGGCGCTCAAAACGCAGCGATTCAGGAGTATCAAAGAAAATCATTTCATCAAATTGGGAACGAAGATAGTCGGGGTGGAATATGAGAATCCCATCAACAATAACAATTTTAGTTGGTTTAACTAAAACTTCCTCAGTACTTCGGGTATGGGTCTTGAAATCATAAACTGGAATCTGAGTCGATCTTCCTTCTTTCAGATCACCCAGACATTTAGCAAGAAGGGCCAGGTCCAGACTTTCCGGATGGTCAAAATTCACTGAACCGCCATCATGATCAAAATTCTTGGATTGATCGATATAAAAATTATCCTGATAAACAATAGTGGCATGCTCCCCAAGGGCCTTGTGAAGGGCCTTAGCGAAGTAAGTTTTACCTGATCCCGAACCGCCAGCAACACCTAAAATAAAACTCTTAGTTTCTTTATTTTCCGCCACCGGGTCTCCTTGTATTTATTCATTTTGACATTTAGACCATATTTCTTAATGTCACAAGAAGATTTCAGAATGTGTGTATTTTTTGGAGGGCCCTAATTCACGACTCGGGAAAGAGCGATGATCGCCTTTTCAAACATCTTGGAGCTACCGTAGACTCTCCGGATATTCTCCAGGATCTCAGAGCGCTTTTCATAGTTGTAAGCGGCATCATGAAGTTGCTCGCTGAATTGCTGGCTAACAATGAAAATGGCGGATAACTGGTTAAAACGGTTGGAAGAAATTCCCATCGGAAACCCCTTCCCGTCTGGAAGCTCGTGGTGCTGTTCAATAATTGTAATTGTTTCAATGGGGATAAGGACCCGATTCTTTTTCAAATTATCGGCTATATCAGATGGATGCCTCCGGATATGCTCCGGTAGCTCCCCTCCATTTTTCTTCCAATTTCTAAGTACCTGAAAATCTTCTTTGGTCAGAATCATATCGCACATCATAGAGGCCAGGGCCCCTTTTTCTTTTACCTGCTCTGATCGCCAGGGGAACTTATCAATAACTAAAGACATGATGTAGTTAGTAAGTATCGACAACAAAAACTCTTCCGAGCAGTTCTTCTTAAACTGTTTAATGAAAGCAAAAATTGAGGGCGACTCACTTAAAAGGGTCATGGCCCGGTTGTTAATCGTCTTCAAAAGTCTCACTGTCTCTGGCTCCACACCCAGCTGGTTAATGACTCCCTTTACCGTTTCCATAGCAGCATTAACAGTCTCAACTCTTTGCTCGTTCACCGTGTTTGGATCATAAAAACTCTGGGCCGAAAGGGATTTCTCCATCTGCTCAAGTACAGCTCGGCAATCAGCTTCTTTTACAAAAACCTCGTGAACATCTTTTTGCTGAAGTTTACGTAAAATATCAATGAAGTGATCTTGGGAGTAATTAAGCTTCACATACTTTCCATTCACCGGAAGATGGACCTCAATCCCTGCAAACTTGTCTGCAAATTTAATCAGATGAGGAATGGCTATTTTTACTAATAAACCAGTGTCAGTGTTATCCATTTAAGTTTCCCGAATTAAATCAATTTAAAGACTTATCGGGTAAGTAATGAAATTTATGAACTCTAATTATTCCCCTACTTAAGCGGTCAGAAATCTCCGCACAAGCGTGCCTCGTCACATGTGACTGGGGGATTTGGCCCTTTTATCCTTAAGTCCCTAAAGGAGGAATTTCATGAAAGTGACAGAAATTAAAAGTGAACTGGAAAAGGTCTCTAAAATCATCCCTGAGCTCCGTAAAGACCTCGACAAGGTCTATGCCCTGGATACAGGTAAGAAGTCGCGGATTAAGCTTTTATGGCGAGAATATGAAACTCGGTATAATGAGATTAAGAACAGCAAGATTTATAAAACACTCCATTAAACCGATCCTGACTCCCATAGTTGGAAAGTTTTGCCAACCCCCACAAAAGACCCAAAATATGCGACAATGAAGGCAGGTGGGGAGCTGGATGACCCCACCTATGGGAGTCGTTATGAAATACATTTTATTGGTTCTTTTCACGATGTCGCTTGTTTCATGCGCCACAAGCCGAGCACCTTCTTCAGTGGAGCCGGAATCGGTTGAAGATGGAATGCACGCTGATTATTACGGTACGCCAAGCCTTCGCTAGGACAGCGTACCGTCGGTAAATCTCACTTAGAGCTGTTCTACCGTTTGGCGTACCAAAGTTCTTAACTGTTCAACCCCAAAACTTTCAAGTGGCTTTCCGTTAACAAAGAAGGTTGGCGTTCCTCTGATACCAAGAGTTCGAACGGCTTCTTCTTCTTTTTTTATCATGGCCTCAATCGCAGGATCATTCATATCATTTTTGGCCTGATCCACATTAACCCCGGCTTCAGGAAGATACTTCCAAACAAGTTCCGGTTGCGGATGGTGGTGGCTTCCCCAGTAAGGCTGGTAACGGAAAAGGGTTTCCAGAGCTTCCCAATATTTACCCTGCTTACGGGCAGCTTCAAGGACTTTAATGATGAATTTTGAATTTCCATGAAAAGGAGCATAGCGAACCACTAACTGAACTTTTCCAGGATGCTCATCCATGATCATTTTCACAAATGGATAAAACTCCCGACAGCTTTCGCACTCAGGATCAAGAAATTCGACCAAATAAACCTTAGCATCGGGAGAACCGAATCTTGGAGCATAATCAGGAACGAAGGCTTCGAAATTCTCTTTTGCCATAAAGCCAAGTCTTTCTGCTTCTTGGTTCTTATAGATTTTCATTCCAATTAAAAAGAAAGCAATAACGAGAGCGACAGTCCCGATAATAAGACTCATTTTATTTTTCACGGTAAATTGTCCTGTAGCAAAGAGTTAGTAAAATTAAAATTAAAGTAAAACCCATGAGAGACATGAAAGGAATGGTAATGAAGCCAAACCATTCAACCTGTACCGTCGTACAAGAGATGCCCATCACACAGGGAGCAGCACTTTCAGGCAAAATTTTATAATAAAGAAGGTTATGATAAATCGCGATTACCCATCCCATGAAAACCAAGGGAGCAGAAAATTTAAGGACACTGCGATCGAAAGGGAAGAGCCCCATTAGAAAGATAGGCACCAAAGGATACATAAGAATCCTTTGATACCAACATAAGGT
>JAEYUK010000167.1 GCA_023432655.1 Pseudomonadota bacterium
AATCAGTATCGTTCCCAAGATTTCTGTAAGCTGAATAGTAGGCCTTAACAATTCGCTCATTACCGAGTTTATTCTCTTGAGAAATATCATTGATACTAGTGGTACAACCTGTAAGACCGGCTTCCGTCGTTCCTGCATTACAAATTTTCCCCTTATAGGCTTCACGATTCATGACGTACTCTAAGTTTCGAATACGAAGGGCCAGTTCCACCGCTTGTGGCCAGGCACCCTGTCTGTCAGCAAGAATGGCCGGTGCTCTTCCTGCTAGGGACTGGTCCATCGAACTACCCAGAACGTTGTAGGTCCAGGTGTTAGCAACCAGCATATTTAAACGTGTTCTATCAACACAGTCGTTAACTTTGGTGGCAATGAGGGTATCGGTAAACGCTCGGGAGGCTTCTTCAGCACCTGGCAGGTTGGAAGCACCAAATTCGGGAAGACCGGGGATAGAGTAGCGTTTACAGATATTTGTTTGCGAACCCGAAATATGCACACACACTATGGGAATATTGAAAGGATCTTCTGTAACATCAGTGGGAACTAATACGTTCTTGTCTGGTCGCAGCCTAAAATCCATCACATCCCCTGTGATGGTCGATGGATTCTCCACATTCTGATTATTCAGATTCCCGATGACATAATACTTATACATCCATTCTTTGTAGATGTTTCGCATTTCCCAGTTAAGGTAGGCGATTTTAGTGAGCTGTCTGGATTGAACCGCAGCTCCCGCGAAGGCCGCTGAGTCGGTTGCGTTCTGAAGATTGATTTTGGCCTTAACAAAAAGCCCCACGTTGATGGTGAAGGCCACAATAGTAATCATCACCACTAAAGAGGCGGAGAAAAAGATACTGATTTGTCCCCGTTCATTTTGGAGCGGGGTCATAATGGGGTTGCGTTTTGTCACTGGCACCAATTTAGTCAGTTAAAGTACTGAATATCACGTATATCTATTTTGGTACGGCGTTTGCGAGGTGTAAAGCGAGTCCAAAGGGTACCGATCTTTGGAAGTAGTACGTTCGTAGAACTCGGTAATCCTCTCCTAGCTATCCCACCTTGTTTTTGCACATCCCAAACTTTTTCCAAACCCTAGGCATCGCGGGATGCCTAGAGGCACGTCTACTGTTCTTATCGGCAAAAACTGCAGGGATCTAGCATCGAGGAGTATGTGGTCTAATAACCAACAGGAGCTTTGTATGAAAAAGAATTCTAAAGACTGTTTCTGTGCCCTTTGCCGCTCACCTCGAAAGCTCCGTTACTCGCGCTATTTGAGTGGTCGTCATTATTTTCAGATCCTGGTTCTGACCGTGGTATTCGTTGCTTGTTCCTACCCATGGCTTGATTGGAAGGGTGTAGGGGCCTTGCCGATTATCTGGGCCTTATTTGAAAGCGTCCATAAGTCTCTTTACCGAAGAGATCTCAAGTGTCCATATTGCGGCTTCGATCCTAAGTGGTACAAAAAAGATATTAAGCTCGCCCGCCAAAAGGTTGAAGAATTTCTTAAACAAAATCCAGAGAGCCCGATCCTTCGACGGGTCCGTCAGGAAGAAAAGACCAATTCTTATCTAAATTAATTTTCTGTTTTGCATCAGACCCTTTCAATTTCCATAGCTTAATTTGCTCAATGGTTGGCACCTTTTTTCCTTAGGGCATAGTTAGGAAAGGACAGGAAAATCCATTCCACTTTAACCCCAACTTTTGGTAAGAAGGGAGTATAGGAAACCTATTACCATTTTTTTATTCGCAACCTATGCGATTAAGGAGCATTTATGAGCGTAAACAAAGTTATTTTACTCGGTCGTCTTGGACAAGATCCAGAGCTTAAGTACACTCCAGGCGGTTCTGCTGTTTGTAACTTCTCTCTAGCAACCACTGAGGGCTGGACTGATAAGCAAGGTCAGAAACAAGAGAAGACTGAGTGGCACCGTGTAGTTGTTTGGGGCAAGCTTGCTGAGCTTTGTAACCAATACCTGGCAAAAGGTCGTCAGGCCTTCATCGAAGGTCGTTTGCAGACTCGTGCTTGGGACGATAAAGACGGTAACAAACGTTACACCACTGAAATCCTTGCTTCTACCGTTCAATTCATCGGTGGGGCAACTGCTACTAATTCTCAAAACAACGTTGATACTTCTTATGCCCAAGCTTCAGCTCCGGCCCAAGATTATCAGATTTCTTCAGACGCTTCATTTGCTGCTGATGACATCCCATTCTAGTCCTAAAGTCATATTACTTGATCAGAGGGCCCACGTAAGTGGGCCTTTTTATTGGTAAAAAATTTGCCTTCCCCACGAAAGTCCTGAAAGTGCTACAATGGGGGAATGGACACGAAGCCCAGTTATTTCTCTGTTCGGTATGATTTAATTCAGACGGATCAGCCTATTACTTACGATCTTTTTGTGAATTCTTCTGCAGTTCAGGGAAAAGAAAAATTTATTCGCATTTTCCGTTCTGGAAGTTTTCTGGAGAAGATGGATCTTGAAGAATTTCATCGCAAGTATCTCCAGCTTTATATTCCGGAAGAGCAGCGCTCAGTTTACTTAAAGTCACTGGTTAAATCAGACGTCGATGATGTGAACAAAGCGACGGTTATTAAGGAAGCAGCTTTAGAATATCTTCATCAAATTTTTGATAAGGATAAAGAATTCTCAACAGAGATTCTCTCTAAGAATATTGAGAACTGCCGTGAGGTGGTTGAGAGCATGGTGGACGTTTTAGATAACCACACCATTGATTCTCTTCGAGGGCTGATTGGAAACCTGAGCTTCCACGATTTTTATACCTATGATCACTCGATCAACGTTTCGATGTATTGTATTCAAATTTACCGGGCGATTAATCCTAAAGCATCACGGCGGGAACTTATCCATGCGGGTTTAGGAGGATTACTCCACGACTTAGGTAAAATAAAAATTCCAACTCACATTCTGAACAATCCAGGTGGACTTTCTAACGAAGACTATCAGCAAATTAAGAAACATCCTGATTTCGGTCTTGATCTCTTAGTGAACGGACATTGTGAAGTGAGCGAAGACATTGATCTTAAAATTATCGCTCGAGTGGTTCATGAACATCATGAAAACTTTGATGGCACTGGTTATCCTAAAAAACTTAAAGGGAAGGATGAGATTCATCTCCTGGCGCGAGTGTGTACCATTGCTGATTTCTTCGATGCCATTACAACGAAGCGCTCATACAACGAAGTGCTCGCCATTCCAGATGCTATGAATATCATGAGAAAATACCGGGCAATCAAATTAGATCCGGACATCTTTGATATCTTCGACCAACATGTCCGTTATGTTCGTGCGGAATTCACCAAAGATCTCCGTCTCGCTGATACTTTTGACCCCACAATCCCTTACGCCCAGCTCCCGATAGAGGAGATTAAGAAGTTTGAAAAAGAAATGGATTTTGGGAAAATTAAAGTGGTGGATACCAACAAGAAAAAAGAGAAAAAATAGTAAAAAAAAGCCCTTCAAAAGAAGGGCTTTTTTTTATTTATTGTTGTTCAGTGGCCGGTTGTGTTGTTTCGGCCGGTTGTGTTTCGATCGCTTTTGTATCAAGTGCTTCAACATCAGAGTTTAGAGGGGCCGCAACCGGAGCCTCGTTATCAAAAAGAGAACGTTTAGATTCTTTTGATTTGATTGTTGTTAGAACAATTGAGTTAACCATGAAACCAATGGCCAAAATAGTCGTAAGTTTAGTCATGAAGTTACCCTTGGCCGAGCTCGAGAAAACAGCTTGAGAAGCTCCTCCTCCGCCCATGATCGCACCGGCCTCAGCTCCTTTGCCGAACTGAAGAAGAACTGTCACTACTAAGAGAACACAAATAATTACATGTAATACGACTAAAAAAGTTACCATAAAAATGAAGTCTCCAAGTTAAGCCATTATTTTTAACAGAATTCCGTAGGCTTGCAAATCAAAAACCTTTACTTATCTCCGCAGAGGGCCAAAAAGTCCTTAGCTTTCAAACTAGCTCCACCAACTAATCCGCCATCAATGTCCTTTTGGGCCAGTAATTCTTCGACGTTATCAGGTTTTACACTTCCTCCGTAAAGAATTCGGGTTTTTGCCCCAAAGGCCGGAAATTTCCCAATTAATAGCTGACGGATATGAGCGTGGACTTCCTGGGCCTGGGCCGGAGTGGCGGTTTTACCGGTTCCAATTGCCCAAACTGGCTCGTAGGCCACAATTAAATTATCCAAGTGGGCATGGGATTGGTCATTAAGTCCCTGGTGGATTTGGTCCTCGATGATCGCCAGCGTTTGTCCGGCTTCACGCTCTGATAAAGTTTCACCTACACAATAGATGACCACCAGACCTTCTTTAAGGGCTGTTCTGACTTTATGGTTTAAAAGCTTAGAGGTTTCATTAAAGTACTGGCGGCGCTCAGAGTGACCTAAGATAACAAAATGGCCGTTCATATCTTTCAAAGCTCGGGGAGAAATTTCTCCAGTGAAAGCACCTTCCACATGCTCTGAACAGTTTTGTAGTCCTGCCTGCATAGTAAGAGTTTTTAATTCTTCCACTATTGGAAAATGGATGGCCTGAGAGGCGATCCAGGCTTCACGCTTATTTGTGAATCCTTGATTGAAGGTTTCAAAGAAAGCGGCACAATCCTTAACGGACTTATGCATTTTCCAATTTCCAACCATGAGCTTTTTCATCTTACACTCCGTATTTAAGGGCCTGGACTCCAGGCAGTTCACCTTTTTCAATAAACTCTAAGGAAGCCCCGCCACCAGTTGAAACATGGGAGAACTTATCAGTCTCTCCTGACTGAGACACTGCCGCTACCGAATCACCACCACCCACTACTGAGAAGGCATTTGTGGCAGCAATGGTGTGAGCAATGGCCATAGTCCCTTTGGAGAAACTTTTAGATTCAAAAAATCCCATGGGGCCATTCCAAAAAATTGTTTTGGCATTTTTAAGGTAGTTAGAGAAAGAAACAATTGTATCCGGACCGATGTCCAGTCCCATTTTTCCGTCGGGAATGCTGGTACTGTGGCACTCTTCAGGTGCTTTCTCAATTCCTTCAGCAACAATGTGATCGAGCGGAAGCTTGATTTTTCCACCCTTGTCGGCTGCCAGCAATTGCTTTGCAAGACTCACGTCTTCATCACTACAAAGGGAACTGCCGATGTTTGAACCGCGGGCCTTAAGGAATGGGTATGCCATGGCACCACCGATAAGAAGCGTATCCACCATCACCATCATTTTCTCGATGGTTTTGATTTTATCCGAAACCTTTGCACCACCAATAATGGCCACAAATGGTTTCGCTGGTTTTTCCAGAAGAGTTCCAAGTGAATCGATTTCTTTTTTCATCAAGAGACCAGGATAGGCACGGTTTTTGAAAAAGGCATTGATCCCATAAGTAGAGGCGTGCTTTCTGTGAGCAGCTCCAAAGGCATCATTAACGTAGATGTCACCGTATTGAGAAAGCTTCTCTGCTAGTTCCATATCATTTTTTTCTTCGCCGGGAAGAAAACGGATATTTTCCAGAAGGACAAGCTTCGTCTCAGGTAGTTGGAGAAGATTTTTTATTCCGTTATCTACTGCCGATTCAGATAAAATAACATCTGAGCCTAGTTTGGAAGCAAGATATTCTGCTACCGGCTCGAGTGAGTATTTAGGATTTACTTGTCCATCCGGGCGCCCGAGATGACTGATCATGACTAGTTTCGAAGCACCTTTTTCCAGAATCAAACGAATCGTCGGAATGGCCAGGTCAATACGGCTGGTATCAGTAATGGTTCTTGGTTCGGTCTTTGTCAAAGGAACGTTAAAGTCGAAGCGGGCCACGACTTTTTTCCCTTTGAGATCAATATCCTGAAGTGATTTAAGTTGCATAAATTGTCCTTAAAGTTTTTGACCGACAAAATTTGCCAGATCAATTACGCGATTTGAAAAGCCCACTTCGTTGTCATACCAGCTGACGATTTTTGCCGTCGTACCGATAACATTGGTGAGTTTAGAATCGAAATAAGAAGACTCAGGTGCTCCCATATAGTCGATTGAAACCAATTCCTCGTCTGTATAGCCAAGAACACCTTTAAGATTTGTTTCGGAAGCTTTTTTCATCGCTTCGTTAATTTGTTGCTTGGTTGCAGCTTTTTCAAGAGTCACAGTTAAATCAACCATGGAAACATCTGGAGTTGGAACGCGGACAGCGTAACCATCAAGTTTGCCTTTCATTTCTGGGATCACTTCACCTAAGGCCTTAGCTGCACCAGTTGAAGTCGGAATCATACTCATGGCAGCCGCTCGAGCGCGGCGAAGGTCAGAGTGAGAGTTATCCAGAAGATTCTGATCAGAGGTGTAAGAGTGAACAGTTGTCATTAAGCCGTTGATGATTCCAAAGTTCTCGTGAAGAACTTTCACCACTGGAGCCAGACAGTTCGTAGTACATGAAGCATTTGAGATAATGTGATGTTCGGCATTGTTATATTTATCGGTGTTGATGCCGATAACGAAAGTTCCATCAAGATCTTTCCCCGGAGCACACATAATAACTTTTTTAACAGTATCTCTCATGTGTAGGCTAAGTTTAGCTTTGTCTTTGAAAATCCCTGTGCAATCGATTACCACCTGAGTGCCTAGAGAGCCCCATGGTATTTCTTCAGGATTTTTTTGATCAAAGAATTTAATTTTGCGGCCGTTGTATGAAATTTCTTTTGTTTCGTTGTTGAAAGAGAAGTCACCTTTAAGTTTTCCATGAAGTGAATCGTATTTTAATAAATGAATATAAGCCGCTGGATCACCGGGGTTATTTATGCCGACAACTTCTATGTGTGCATCCTGACCGCGATCAATCCGATCAAAGTAGGCACGAAGGATTGTTCTGCCGATACGACCAACACCATTAACACCAATTTTTACTGTTTTCATAAGACTCCTCATGTCACCGGAAGTGACTATCGATATGATTCAAAACTAAGATATATTAAGCGCTTAGAACATACTCTAAGCGAGAGGTTTTGTGTAGCGGATTCCCTGAATTCTGTGTAACCTGAGATCCTTATTTTAAATACTTAACGCACGAGACCTCAATGACAAAACTTTTTATCTCTGATTTGCAAGGCAAAGAAGAAATCACTTCAGTCTTTTTGGTGAAGATCTTCAACACAATGGAGGGTAAGGATGGGAAGAAGTACTTCAATATTATCCTCTCAGACGCCACCGGGGATCTTGAGGCAAGGCTTTGGCAGTATTCTGCGGAAGTAGAAAAAGAGATTTCTAAAGGAACTTTCGTCCGAGTTCGAGGTAAAGTTAACTTCTATCAAGGGCGAAAACAGTTCATCATTACTCAACTGGAAAAAGCCTCGGAAAATGAAATAAATATGGATGATTTTGTTATGAAATCTTCTGCGGATCCAGAACTCATGTACAAGAATCTTTTGAAGGTCATCGACGGTTTAAGTGACGTCTATATCCGTGACCTCTTATGGGCCATTGTTACCGACGGTGAAATTGCCCGCAGACTAAAAATTTGGCAGGCGGGTAAGTCGATTCATCACGCCTACCGTTCAGGTTTACTTGAACACATCCTCTCTTGTACAGAACTCGCTTTAACTCTTTCGCGGCACTACCGTGTTAATGAAAACTACGTTGTGGCCGGTTGTATTTTGCACGATCTTTGTAAAGTCTACGAACTCACTGATGGGATTAATGTTGAGTATACAGAAGAGGGCAAGCTTGTAGGCCATTTAGTTAAAGGTCTGGAGATTGTAGATAGATTTTCCTACCGGATTAAGAACTTTCCGCACTATTTAAAAATTCATTTAAAACATATTCTCTTGGCCCACCATGGAGAGTATGAATATGGTTCCCCTAAAATACCTCAAACTTCTGAAGCGATGTTAGTCCATTTAATTGACCTGATGGACTCTAAAATGGGTGCCTTTGAGATGGTCCGCAAAACCGATTCAACCACAGGTCACTGGTCTTCTTTCGTAAAGCATCTTGATCGAATCGTTTATAAATCAGACCTACCATTTTATCCGGAATATATTCAGGAAGAAGAGCCAGTTCACCATGAAGAAAGAAGAGAACCTAAGAAAACTCAACCGACGGAACCTAAAACCAGTTTAGGCAAAATGTTAGGTAACTTTAAAATTGAAGAATAAGTTGTTGAGGAGCTGGTCTCCTCAACTATTTTACTGAGCTCACTCTGTTTCCGCTATCAAGATGTTCAATGGTGCAGGTTTTAGGATTAACCGTTGCTACGACTAATGTTCGAACAGTCTGTTTCTTTCCGTTCATCCACTTTATATCCAAATCAAAATTAGCGATTAAGAAATTATCATTCTTCATGCGAGTTAAGCTTTGAGAGACTACAAAGTTTTTGGCCTTAGCGTGGCCAATTTCCCCTCTGGAGTTTGTAACCGGGAGAGTTTGATACTCATCAATGATTTTTGATCTCAGTGGTTTTAAATCGCATTTTGCGTAAGCCGTGTTTAAGATCGCAATTAAAATGATCAGGAATTTCATGCCTTTCCTCCATTAATTCTCATCAAAAAAACATTGATCACCTTTTATTTAAAGGCTCCCTTTGTTAAAATTTGATTGCTGTGATCTTAGGTTTAAAAATTCAATCGCAAGAAAATCTAAAGATGTTGCCTCTAGAATCTAACATTGAATGACATACGTATCGTTGTCAGTCATTTTGCAGTAAAACAGGAGTTCTCTTGTATGCTAGAGGACTCAAGGAATGAAGTGCTTGAATTAGTGTAAATGGCGCGATCAGTTTGGCACCAGATTAACTCTGTTGACACTTTGAAAAAGGAATTTATGATACCAGCTGCATTATCTGAATCGACCTCGAGAAACTCCGATGGACCAAAAGATTCTCTTTGGGTTCGGACCGTATTAGAGAAATTTGATAGGTCAAAAATTCTTGAAGTTTATTTTTTACGCCTTGATGGACGGACGCCGGATGAAATTCCTGCTGAACACTTCGAGCTGTATGAAATTGAACTAAGTGACATCAAAGCTTTTCTTTTAGGTCAACATCCTCAGGACACACTCCTCCACAAAATATTCCGCATGATGGCCTAGCTTAACGAAGTTTAGGGAAGCAGTTAAAGGAGTTGCTCAAAACCTGTGTTTTTAAAGTTTCTAAATCGATGTTTTTTAATTCTGCAATCTTTTTAGCGACAAAAGGCAGATAATAAGGAGCATTCTCTTTTCCCCTGTGAGGCACCGGAGTTAAAAAGGGTGAATCAGTTTCAAAAAGAATTTTCTCTATCGGCGTAATCTTAACCACATCCTGAACATTTTCCGCTTTTTTGAAAGTAATAATCCCATTAAAACCCAAATAGAAACCTTCACTTAAAACAAACTCGGCGAGCTCTTTAGTCGATGTAAAACTATGAACAACACCTTTTCTTTTTAAGTGCCCGGAAAAATTTTTCAGAATGGCCTTGGTGTCTTCGTCGGCTTCTCGGGTATGGATCACGACGGGTAGATCATGATCGCAAGCGATTTGAAGCTGTTTTTCAAATACATCTTTCTGAATATCCTGAGGGGAATTGTTGTAATGGTAATCCAGGCCGATTTCTCCCACTGCTACCATCTTAGGAAGGGTGGCCCGGGAAGAAATCTTATCGAATTCAGTTTGAGTAAAGCTCTTGGCATCGTGGGGGTGGATGCCTTGAGTGAAGTAAACTTGATTATAAGTTGATGAAAGCTCCATTGCCTGGTCCAGATTATCAGGGTCAACACCAATGGTGATGACTTTAGCAATTCCAGCTTCCGAAATCTTTCTAAGGATTTCTTCCAATGGTTCGGCTTTAAGGTAATCCAGATGGCAATGGGTTTCTATGAGCATTTATTTTCCACTTAAAATGTGATCAAAAATGGCGAAGAACTGTCTGTTATGAATAGTTCCCTCGATCTTTTTTCCATTGATAATAATTGTTGGAGTCGATTTCAGGTTGTATTTAGTCCCTTGATTGATTCCTTCGATAACCTTATCAGTTACTGCCTTATTTTCTAAACAACCAACCAGCCCATGCTTCTTGGCAATATCTCCCAGGACAACGTCGTTTAAGCTTGCTTGTTTTTCAAAGATCTCATCATGAACAGCAAGAAACTTTGTCGGGTCACAAGCGGCCAGGGCTGCAGCATCGCAAGCATAGGGATGCATGCGTGAAGTCACAGCAGAATTACATTTTGCATCCAACGGGTAGAAAGCGTACTGTACACTGACTTTATCAGCATATCTTCTGATGAGATCCGGCATTTGATCTGCAACTGTTTTACAGAAAGGACACTGAAAGTCAGAAAAAACAGTGATCCGAATTGGTGATTCGGAAAAGCTTTCACCGGCCATATGAATTTTATAAGGAGATTCAACATCCGGATCACCCGATGAAGGGAGTCTTTTAAATTGTTCAACCACACTAGCGCTTAGTTTTGTGCTGTACTCTTCTTTCCCTTTTGTATTTTGAAACATAAGGTAGGAGCCTACCAGAAGAAAGGCTCCCCACATGGAAGCAATTTTCATGTCTGGAACCCAGCTACTTTGTCCATATTTCCAGAATAGAAAAGCTGCGATCCCGGACAGGATGTAATAGACCGTACAGAAAGGGCATAAGCTTTTTAAAACGGCCAACGAGAAAATAAAAAGAGCGATACAGCCAATGAAATTATACTTAGCGACTGCACTTGAAGTCTTTTCCAGGGCCGGGCTTGGCATAAGGC
>JAEYUK010000182.1 GCA_023432655.1 Pseudomonadota bacterium
ACATACGCCGGTGGCACAACTGTCACCCATGTTTCCGAAAACCATGGACTGAACGTTCACAGCGGTTCCCCAGTCATGAGGAATATTATTCATCTCGCGGTACTTGGTGGCACGATTATTAAACCAAGAACCGAAAACCGCAGCGACCGCTTTCCATAACTGCTCCATTGGATCTTGCGGAAAAACAATTCCGTGGTCTTCTAAGAGAACTGATTTATAGACCTTAACCAATTCTTCTAAATCACTGGCAGTAAGATCTGTGTCCTGGTGAACCCCTCTGGCTTCTTTCAAGTCTTCCATGTTGCTTTCAAGATGTGAAGTATTCACACCCAACACCACGTTAGAATACATCTGAATGAAGCGACGATAAGAATCCCAAGCAAAGCGGGCGTTATTCGTTTTCTTCGCCATCCCTAGAACTGACTTATCGTTTAAGCCTAAGTTTAAAACGGTATCCATCATCCCCGGCATTGAAGCGCGGGCACCAGAACGAACTGAAAAGAGCAATGGGTTTTCCACATCTCCAAACTTTTTACCTGTGAGTTTTTCTGTCCAGGCAAGAGCTTCTAAAACTTGTTCACGAATCTCGGGAGAGATTTGCTTATTGGCCTTATAGAAGTCCAGACATGCTTCAGTTGAAACAGTGAAACCTGGAGGAACTGAGAGCTTCATAGAGCACATCTCAGCGAGGTTGGCACCTTTACCGCCAAGAAGACCTTTCATGTCTTTATTGCCGTCAGTTAGTTCAGCTGAAAATTTGTAAACCCATTTTTTCATAAGAGATCCCCTTATAGACCAAATTTTTCTTTCATGTATGTTTTAACTTTATCGAGTGAAACTCGCTCTTGAACCATGGAATCACGGTCACGAACTGTCACTGCCTGATCAGTCAGAGTATCAAAGTCAACGGTGATACAAGCAGGTGTGCCGATTTCATCCTGACGACGGTAGCGTTTACCAATCGAGCCAGCAGTGTCGTACTCGCATTTGAAATCTTTTTGCAGTTCATGAAGAAGTTTCTGGGCCGGACCTTCAAGATCTGGTTTCTTCATAAGTGGCATGATCGCTGCCTTGATTGGAGCGAGAGTTGGTTTAAATCTCATCACCACTCGTTCTTTTTCAGGATCTCCCGGGAACTCTGTACGATAAGCATCGCTCATAACCGCTAATAAGCAGCGGTCACAGCCAACTGATGTTTCAAGAACGTATGGAATGTACTTTTTATTTCCATCAAGCTGATCTACGTACTGAAGATTCTTTTTCGAGAATTCCTGGTGCTGACGAAGATCGAAATCTGTTCGAGAGTGAATCCCCTCCATTTCTCCCCAACCGTGAGCAAACTGGTACTCAATATCAAAAGCGGCATCAGCGTAGTGAGCAAGCTCTTCGTGTTTTTTCCACTGAAGTCTTTCAGGACGAAGCCCGTTTTCTAAGTGCCAGTTCCAACGAATTTCTTTCCACATCTCCATCGCTTCGGCTTGAGTGCCGGGCTTGATAAAATATTGCATCTCCATTTGTTCGAACTCACGTGTTCTAAAAATGAAGTTACCCGGAGTGATTTCATTACGGAAGGCCTTACCAATTTGAGCGATACCAAATGGTAACTTTCTTCTCATAGTACTTTGAACGTTATTGAAGTTAACAAAGATCCCTTGAGCTGTTTCAGGACGAAGGTAAACCAGTGCTGAAGAATCTTCCACTGGACCCATTTGAGTTTTAAACATCAAATTGAAATTTCTTGGTTCAGTAAAAGAGTTCTCGGCCTTACAGACCGGACAAGGAGCTTTCAGATCAATGTTGTCAGCACGAAAGCGGCTCTTACATGACTTACAGTCAACCATCGGATCGGTGAAGTTATCAACGTGACCGGAAGCTTTCCACACAGTTGGATGCATAAGAATGGCAGCATCGATACCGTCAATATCATCACGGAAAGTCATCGACTTCCACCATGATTGCTTAATGTTGTTTTTTAATTCCACACCGAGAGGACCCATGTCCCAACATGAACCAAGACCACCGTAGATTTCTGAACTTTGAAAAATAAATCCACGATGCTTAGAATGGGCCACTAAATCGGCCATCGATTTCAGATTCTCTTCTGACACAATGCACTCCTGATGTAAAAAAATGACGAATTTAAACGCCCAAATTTTAACATACGGAAGTCGATAGTGACTAAGTCAAAATGACTAAATTTGCATTCTTGCGACGATGTGCGAAAAGTTATTGGTAGATCTGACAGACAATGTCCAAGTACAGCTCGAAGCTTTGATTAAAATTAAAAGCAATCCTTTTGAGAGCTGCGAGGCAAGGACTTGTTATCCTACCGCCTTCTAAAAGCTTTTCTTCACAAAAAGAACTTCTTACAGTTGTTCACTTGGACATTGTCTGTCAGATAAAGTTATTGGTGCTGAGACAGTTCGTAGAGCTTTTTATACTCACCATCAAGCTGAATAAGCTCCGCGTGGCTGCCTTCTTCAATCTTAACACCCTCTTTCATCACCACGATTCGGTTAAAATCTTTGAGAGTAGACAATCTGTGGGCCACGGCAATCACCGTTTTGTGACCGGCGACTCGCTCAAGAGCGGCCTGAACGATTTTTTCAGACTCATTATCCAGTGCGGAAGTGGCTTCGTCGAAAAGTAAAACGTCTCTCGCCTTTAAGAAAGCGCGGGCAATAGTCAGTCTCTGACTCTGACCTCCGGAAAGTCTCACTCCCCGATCACCAATGGAGGTCTCAAGTCCTTGAGGCATGTCTTTAACAAACTCCCAGGCATAAGAGGTTTCCAGCGCCTGACGCAGCTCTTCTTCAGAGTGCTCTTCGCCAGTGCAGAGATTTTCTCGAATGGTATCGTTAAAAAGGAAGATATCTTGACTCACAAGACCAAAAATTTTTCGGGTCGAAGTAAGGCTATACTCTCTGATATCCACACCATCAATTAGGATTTGACCCTCATTAATTTCGTAGAGTCGAAGAAGAAGACTAATTAAAGTTGATTTCCCGGACCCCGAAAGTCCAACGAGACCCACTTTTTCGCCTTTAGATATAACCAGATTGAAATTTTTCAAAACAGTCCCTTCTCCGTACGAGAAAGAAACATTTTTAAACTCAATCGAGTGTTTAAATCCTGTAAGTTCCTTAAGGGCCGGCTCCGGCTCTTCTGCTACATCTAGAAGTCCAAAAATACGGACGGCCGCTGCCTGGGCCTGATTTAATTTAGCATTGGCCTTACTAAATCTTCTGACAGGATCCATAAACATCGCCAAAGCGGCCACAAACGAAATGAAACCACCAGTGGTTAAAGCTCCGCTACTGATTCTTTGATGAGCGAAAATAATCACACCAGCAAAGGCAAATGAACCAATCAGTTCAACTACAGGGTGAGAATGTTCTTCGGCTGAGTTACTCTTAGTCCGGTGAGCGATCAGGAGATCCTGGGCTTTTTCAAAACGGGCCACGATGTACTCACGAAGTCCAAAAGCTTTAATAATTTTCTGTCCGCCGAGAGCTTCACTCACAATATGGGTCATGTCAGCAGAATCCTGCTGGGCCATCTTCACATATTTCCGGATTCTTTTACCGGTAAAGTGGAAAGTAATGATGAAGAGCGGAGCTGTTGCGAAAATGACCAATGCTAATTGCCAGTCATGGTAAATCGCAACTCCCAGTAAAGCGGCACCAGTAACAGGCTCACGAACCACTTCCAATGAGTTCTTAAAGGCTTCAGAAAAAACCTGAGTATCACTCATGATAGTGGAAATGAGATTCCCTTGTTTCTGTTGGGAATAATATTTAGCAGGGAGACTCTGAAATTTTGTATAAATGCGGGAGCGGATACGACGGGTGGAGGCATCCACGATTTGTCTCAATCCAAAGTAGTGAAAATAGCGAAGAGGATAATTAATGATCCCCAGCCCGATTAAAATGCCGGCCAACCGATAAGCATCTGCCGAAGTGGAATCCGGAGAAAATCCCTTATCAAAAATGTCTTTTACTAAGTAGGCTTCGAAAGCCTTGATTCCAGCCAGTGGAAGGGCCAGCAAAGTTGCAAACAGCGCCTGCTTCCAAAATGGACGAAGATATGGGAACATTAATTTAAGCACATTTAGCATGGGGCCTATCTTAAGCTTTAACGGAGGCGAAGTAAATTAAAACACGGAAGGCCATCTTTTTAGATCGAGATGGAACGATAATCTTGGATAAGAATTATCTCTCCCGTGTGGAGGAGATGGAATACTTTCCTGACAGTCTTAAAGCTTTGCAATTACTTCAAAATTTAGGCTACGAACTTTTCATCGTCACTAATCAGTCCGGTGTCGGACGGGGTTATTTCTCGCTGGAAGCAGTTTATGTAATCCACCGTCAGCTCCAAAATGATATGCGTGAGCAGCAACTGGCACCTTTTAAAGATTTTGCGATCTGCCCTCATTCGCCTGATGATGGCTGCGAATGTCGTAAACCAGCTGGAAAAATGATTAAGGACCTGATGGAAAAATACCACATCAGCCCGGAGCATTCTTACATGGTGGGAGATAAGTTAATCGATGCTCAAGCAGGCGTTGATGCCGGAATTCAAGGCATAGTTG
>JAEYUK010000250.1 GCA_023432655.1 Pseudomonadota bacterium
TGGTTGTAGTTACTAAGGACGATGGGGATCAGCAAAAGATCATACATAAGGCCAAACACGACTATCAACAGGCCTTGCAAATACTCAGGCACGATGGATGGATTCCTCCCGTTCTCTCCTGTTCTGCCTTAACCAAAAAAGGTCTCCCGGAGATCCTGGAAAGCATTGAGAGCTATTTTGAGAAACAGCAGACCCTCATCGATGAAAAGCGGAATCAGCAAGGAATTGATTGGATGTGGCAATTGGTTTTTGATCAGTTAAAGGAATCATTTGCTGCGGGGGTAGGGGAAGAAGACATAAAAAAAATTGAGGCCTTAATCCTCTCAAAACAAATAACTGCACCGGAAGCAGCGGCCAGTTTAATGTCACAATTCTCTCACCGAAAGCTAACTTCCTCTTAACAGATTTTTACGTCATTTCTCTCTATAATTCATGCATTAGTAACATGGATGTAATGGAAGAAAGAGATGAAAAGATTCATTGAAGAGTTTTCGCTAACTGAAATTGGATTTATGTGTTTCCTTTCAGGACTTATTGTTGCTGGGGCGGCCCATTATTTAGGAAGATAACCAAATATTCTGCAAGACTCCTTGACCTCTAGAATCATTTATTGAAATGCTAGATGGAATAAACAAGGAGTTCTTATGATTCGTGAATTTATGGCCTTTCTTAAACAATACGGGGTCATTGGCTTGGCCATCGCCGTTATCATTGGTGGCAAACTTAACTTGCTTGTGACGAGTTTAGTTAATGATTTATTAACCCCGCTCATTTTTCAACCGGCCTTAAGGGCCGCCGGTGTTGAAAATATTTATCAGCTGGCCTACAACGGCATCATGTATGGGAAAGTGGTAGGGGCATTAATTGATTTCATAATCGTGGCCTTTATTGTTTTCCTGTTTGCCAAGAAAGTGATGAAAGAAGAAGTTGTTACAAAAAAATAATTGTTTATAGAGAAGTGGGGATTTCATCCTCACTTCTTACGAAACCTAATAGATGTCAAAAATTAAGGTTGATAAAAATCAGTATGTTTCAGGTTTCTAGATCCTTATCATCCCGGCAAATTTCTCCACCATATAAAATCTAAAATGTTCGCGACGATACTAGTTTGTAGTCAACAAGCTAAAAAGGTCGTTTTAAACATGAAAAAATTCAGTCTAAGTACTAAAATCTACTTTATCCTTTCAATACTCTTAGTCGGTTGCGTTTTTGTCTCCTTTTTAGGTTTAAGCAAAATGTCTGACATAAAAGACGGATTAAACCGTATCGTATCCGGTAGTGTTCAGCGCGTTCGATTAGCAAACATTTCAAAGAGTGTATTCTTAGATCAAATCATCAATGAAAAAAACGTAATCCTCGAAGTGAAAGCGGATGCACTGAAAAGACACAATGATCGTCTGGATGAGAATCATGCAAAGCTACTTAAGACAATGGATGAACTTTATAACTTGATCTATGCCGAAGCTGGAAAGAAAGATCTTTTAAATAGTAAATCTTATATTGAAGACTGGTGGAAGAATAGTCTGAAAATCCGTGAACATATTGAAAAAGGCCAGAAGGAAGAGGCTTTTGATCTCAGTATGAATATTGGCAGAACTCACCGTTATAAAGTGGAAGAGTCAATTGACAGTATCATTAAAAGAAACGTGGGCTTTATGAATGATGAGGTTGCATTGGCAGAGGCCGAATATGTTAATGCCCGGAATCTGGTTTTGCTTACAAGTCTTCTGGCGATCATCAGTGGATTAACCCTGGCAACCTTCATCTTAAGAGCAGTTAATAAATCCATTGATCAGGTTATCGCGAGCTTGACGGATAACTCCGCACAAGTGACCTCTGCCGCTCATCAAATTGCTTCTTCTTCTGAAGAACTGTCCCAAGCGGCCACAGAACAAGCTTCATCTTTAGAACAAACAGCAGCGTCGATTGAAGAAATGAACTCGATGATTCAAAAAAATGCTGAAAGCGCCAGAAGAACGGCCGAACTTTCAAGTAGCAGTAATCAAGTCGCTGAAAAAGGTAAAGTCGTGGTTCTTGATATGATCAAGGCGATTGAAGATATAAGTACCAGTAATACAAATATTATGACCCAGGTAGAAGAGAGTAATAAAAAGATTTCAGAGATCGTGAAAGTCATTTCAGAAATTGGAGATAAAACAAAAGTTATCAATGATATTGTTTTCCAAACGAAGCTTCTTTCATTCAATGCCTCTGTTGAAGCGGCTAGAGCAGGAGAGCAGGGGAAAGGCTTTGCGGTTGTCGCAGAAGAAGTTGGGAACTTAGCGCAAATGAGCGGTAATGCAGCAGAAGAAATTTCAAGCATGCTTGATGAGAGTATTTTGAAAGTTCGAAACATTGTTAATGAAACAAAACAGAATGTAGAAGGTCTTATTGTTGATGGTAGATCTAAAGTCGAAACAGGATCTAAGGTGGCCCGAGATTGTGGGGACGTCTTGAGTGAAATTGTGACCAATGTAAATCATGTCACAAAGATGGCCAACGAGATCGCTACTGCTTGCCACGAGCAGGCCCTGGGTGTTCAGGAAATTACCAAGGCCATGAATCAGTTGGATCAGGTCACTCAAACTAATGCTGCCACTTCTGAGGAAACAGCGAGTGCGACTGAAGAGCTGTCTTCTCAGGCCGAATCTCTTCGTGCCACGGTGGATATTCTGATTCAGGAAATTAAAGGGCATAACAAGGCCCCTGCAATAAAAGTGAGTAATGAAGTCTCAAAGAAAGTAAAAGTGGATAATGTCATTCCGCTTAAAACCGCTCCCTCTAAACCGGTTGTGCAAGAAGAAGTCGCTTCTAAGAAAGTGGTTGGAATGCAGGATTTCGTTCCTTCTGAAAATGACCCACGTTTTGAAGAAGTATAAATACTATGGAAATTTCGGCTCTTCAGAAAATTTGTTTTCAGCTCTCATTTGAAGATTTTTGCTTCTTCAGAGATAAAATTTCTGCTAAGGCCGGAATCCATTTACCTGATATTAAACTTAATCTGGTTCAGGCGAGACTCAGAAAAAGAGTCTTGAAACTCGGATTTCAAGATTATGAAAGTTATCGGCTTTATCTGGAAGCGCTCCCGGATTTTCACGAAGAATGGGTGGTCTTTATTAATTTACTGACCACCAATAAGACTGAATGGTTCAGAGAAGAAAAACATTTTAAATTTATTACTGAAGAATTTCTTCCTCGATGGATAAAATTGGGGAAGAAACATCTTCGTGTCTGGTGTGCTGCCAGTTCCACTGGTGAAGAGGCCTACACTTTATCGCTTGTTTTGAATCTGGCGTTGAGAGGCACTGGAATTACCTATGAAATCATCGCCACCGACATTAACACTAACGTGTTATCCCTTGCGGAGAACGGTGTTTATCAATCATCACACCTCTCCCGCATCCCGGCAGCTTATCACGACGGATTCACTATAGGTTCTGATGATCTTCGGGATTGGATGAGGGTAAATTCCAGCATCAAAGAAAAGGTCTCTTTTAATTATTTCAATCTCAATAACACGCCTTACCGCTGGAAAGAAAAGTTTGATTTAACTCTTTGTCGTAATGTCATGATTTACTTTAACCGGCAAACGATCGGAAGAGAGGTTGAAGCGATTCATGAATCTTCCGCTAAAGAGAGTGTGCTGATCGTTTCCTATTCTGAGACTCTTCAGAATACCAACTCTTCCTGGACCTATTTGACCCCTTCTATTTACACGAAGGGGAAATTATTCTGATCATTGCCGGGCGTTCTGATTCACATTTTTCGCGATTTTTTCCGGCGAAAAAGGCTGCTCATTTTTAGGTGATCCTGCTAGAAAACTTCTGAGCATCCAGGCTGCCTTATCATGGGCCCCGATTCTTTTAATCATAATGTCGGTACTATATAAGTCCCCACCTTCTTCCAGAGCGTCAGCAGCTTCCTTGGCCTTCTGGGAAAGCATAGTATGCCCGTCGATGAGTTCTCTTAAGGCGTGATCATCGTTTGCTTCCCTGGATTTCATTTCATCCATATCTGTTGTGCCTAGAATGGCCTTCAGTGAAAAAGGGGCTTCATCTCCGAGGGCCCTGATTCTTTCTGCCACCTCATCAATCGCCATAGCTAGTTCCTGATAATGTTCTTCTGTAAGACGATGAACTGAGAAAAACTTGGAACCTTTGTAGTTCCAGTGAACAGCATAAGTTTTCATGTAAAGAATGAAAGTGTCGGCCAGGAAAACTTTCAGGAGATCATGGGCCTTGGTGCTGGTTGACGTATTTTTTTCCATATAAACTCCTCGTCTCGATTAAAGGTCTTTTCATGAAAACACCTCAGAGGAGATCAGGGTATATCCGGAGAGTCGATACTCAGGTATGGCGCATCTTCCATAGCAGTTGAGATAAGTAAGGCCGTCGGGTTTCACCTGTCGCGACCATCAGAAGCTTGGTGATTTTTAAGTTTTCCGCGTCAGTGTAGAGAAGGATGAGTAGTTCCTGAATATAGTTGGTATTTAAGGTGACGTAATTATCGGTTCCCATACCAAGCTTTAAACCCTTCTTTTCCCACCAGGAGAAAGGATGGTCTTTGTAGTCTTCAAAATTATCGGTGAGTTTATTATTGGAAGACGGTAGAGAAATGAGACTCACTCCTTTATTAATCATCCGGTTTAAAACATCATGCTGATAATGTTCAACTTCACGGGCCATGTGAAACTTAACTTTAACAAATTCTCTTTTCTCCGCATCTGTTAAGGGAACGCCCTGGAAAAGCTTTTCACGAACGGCGGTATGTTCGCGCCAGTCCATGTCCATTAATTCTTTCCAGTCGATGGAGTTTTCTTTTATTTTAGATCCTCGCTCATTCTCAATCAGGAGTCTGCGGTAAAGAGAATGAAAATAGTAGTTAGGATTAATCCCTAAAGAGAGTCCGTGTTCAAGAGTATCGATGTGCCAAATATTGAGAGCGTTATCCACCGCCTGAACACCTTTTTTCAGGGTGTGCCAGGTTTCACCGTGGTGAGAACGGATTTTAAATCCTTTGAAGTGAAGTTTTCTAAATCCTTGCTGCATTTCTGCAAAGTGGCCTTTGCGGTAAAGATCTTTTTCTGATCCTACTGTATCGACTTCACACAAGTATGGAACCAAAAAGGGATGCTTATCCAGCATCTCAAGAA
Source organism: Pseudomonadota bacterium (assembly GCA_023432655.1). Taxonomy (GTDB): domain Bacteria; phylum Bdellovibrionota; class Bacteriovoracia; order Bacteriovoracales; family Bacteriovoracaceae; genus Peredibacter. The sequence continues at coordinate 5,153 of JAEYUK010000250.1, forward strand.
TCGCGTCCACTTGATGGAGAAAGTGATCTTTCTTAGTTGGGAAATTAGCAGCATCAAAAAAGTTTGCTTCTTTTCTAAAACAAGGGGAGAGCACAAAATCAAATTCAGGGTGCTCTTTCTTAAAGCGCATATACCCATCGTAAAGGCCCAATACTACATCTTCCTCAGTTAAATTTTCTAACCCTGGAATTTGTTCGTCGGCACTTTGATTGGCCCGAGAAAGTGTAAATTTAAGACGTATCATTCCCACGTTGTAGTTATGATAAAGATCACTGGCCATGTGGTAGGCCGCCGCTTCGTGCATTTCACGGGTGGTAAGAATTAACTTTGGGAGGAGAAGAATTTTTAAGTAGCGATCAAAAAGTTCATCTTCTTTTAAGCGAACGAGAGCATCAACATCTTCTATTGTTTCAATGCTCTCAGCAGTGCCTTCACCGTAGACTTTGTTGATGATGTTAAAATAAATTTCCTTATCCGGACCTTTAAGAAGTTTCATCAAGTGAGGATGAATGAAATCTGCGGTAAGCGATCCGGTTAAGTGGATGTGCTCTTCGATATAAGGTTTCGGAAACTTTTTGAAGAAGTTTGCCAGAGCGTGAGAAACCGGATGATTAAGAAGAGTTTTAATTTCGACTTCATTGGACTGGAAATCGTTAATGAGTCTTTTAAATTCCTGCAAAGCCTTTTTAACTATCGGCTGATCATCTTTTGATTCACCCATTAAGGCGAGTTCCAGGGTATCAACTAAGGTTATACCGTTGGTTTCGGCGATGATTTTTACGAGGTGATCTGTGAGAAGATCAATCTTACTTGCTTTAGGCATACTTTTACCTTTAAAGCATTTATCGGCCAAAGGGAAGGTAAAGCTTTAATCTTTAAAGTTGATTCGGGTGATCAACTTTCTCGCAAAGTTCTTTAGGCTTTATTTTAAAAGCTTCTGAACACTGAGTGGGCCATTCGCCGTTCTTAAAATGAGAGTGGCCGTAGATCCATGTGATTGATTTCGTCTCAGAAGTTAAATAGGCTTCATGAGGAAAGACTTCTGGAATGATTCCATCCACCATATAGCACCAGCCGTAGGCCCTGAATTCATTGGTTGAAATATTTTCCATGTAATTTCCGTAACCCAGAACAGAGGCGATGCCTTCTGGGGAACCTTGAAAGGGGATTTGGAATTTTTTAAGGGTTGCTATCGTCAAGTCACCCACGTGGATATACTCATCAGTCACTTTTGTTTTCATAATAAATTCTTCCGAACAGGGACCGACAAAGGTGAGTTCAACTGCCAGGGCCTCTAGGGAAATAAGGAGACTTAAGAAGATCATTTTCATAGCGCTTGTGCTGCCGCTCGAGGAGTATTGGCAAGAAGTGTTTCAAGCTTATCCCGATCGAGGAGGTCTTTTCCTAAGATGTAATTTTTTAATTCGTTAATGGAGTCGTTGCCCCAAAAAAGTTCATTATTAATGACCATCGTGGGAACCCCGAAAGCTCCGGCCAGAATGGCTTCCTGAATATTTTTTTTGAGTTCCACTTTGGCTTCCTTGGAGAAACTTTTCTCATAGAGCTCATCTGCTGGAAGACCCATGGCCCTCAGTTCGGTCAGAAGTTCGTCAGGTTCTCCCATATCAATCCGCTTTTGCCAGCCCGCTTTCCAGAGTGTCTCAATAACTCTTTCCTGATGTTCACCTGCGACCCCTTTCAAGGCCAGGCGAAGAGCGTAGAGAGAGTTAAAAGGGTGGGTTTTAGGAGTCGTGAAGGGCAGGTCCATCGAAGCTGCATAACGAAGGCACTGCTTTAACAAAAATTCTCTTTTAGGAGTGACCTCACCTGGACCCTTAATTTGCCAATGATTAAGTAAAGGTCCCAGGGCCACAGGTTGATAGTGCACTTTTATTTGAAGTTCTTGGGCGAGAGTTTGCGTTCGGATCCAAGCAAAATAAGAAAAAGGTGACAGAAAATCGAAGTAAAACTTTAAATCTTTCATAGACTTAGGAGAATGCCTTGGGAAAGATGGATCTGTCTACTCAACTTTTTTGTTGCAATTTTTTAAGCTTATGCCTAGAATAACGCACTGAATTATTCCGATATTAATCCTGCGGTTGCACGTATATTTCAAGTTGGACGTTTGTTGAAGAGCCGGGTTGTTATCATCTAAGAGACATAGTCTCGTTTTGGGTAGATCCATGAAAAAATTCCTGTCGTTTTCAATCACAGTCGTGATGCTGTCTCTCTTTGCCATTTCTTGTGGTCAAGCGCCTTCCAACGTCTTAAGTGGGGTAAAAGTCCAAACCAGTACGGTCAATGAAGATTTATGGATGTCTTTTTCTGCAGATTTGAATTTAGGTGCTATGAGCTTTGCTTCCGTCAGCCTTCCTATTCTCCATCCTCGCGGCCAAACTCCCGTTGGCCAGTTGGAGCTTATCTCGGGTTTTTCCGGTCAAAACCAATTAAAAGTTTCTGTAAACATTTCTGAACTCACTGACGTTCAAACAACTCAGGCGGTTCTTCCCAACGGAAACAT
>JAEYUK010000342.1 GCA_023432655.1 Pseudomonadota bacterium
TATCCCTACTCCGGAACTGATGCCTCTGAGACCAGGGCGACGTTTAAAAATACTTCCGATGACCGCAAGAATGACTAACATGATCATGATGAAACCTAAGTTAAGCTTAGGTATGGCATGGGGGGCCCTTCTTACGGGAACTCTATTACTTTGACCACTAAGTTTAATGCTGAACTTTTCAGCAGTGTCGAGCATGAAGAGTTTGAGTGCTCCGTAATAATCACCACGGCGGAAGTACTCAGGAAAAATTTGTCTAGTGAAACGAGTCGTATCAAAATCAGTGATTTCACCTTCGATACCATTACCCACTTCTATCCTCATTTGTCGTTCTGCTTTGGCGATAATGACGATGAGTCCATTATCCTTTTCTTTTGTACCGAGCTGCCATTTTTCTGCTACGGCAATAGAAAAATCTTCGATCGGATATCCTTGAAGATCTGGAACAGTCAGGATGGTTACTTGAGGCCCGTTGTTCGTATGAATCTCATAGGCCATAGTAGCAAGATCACGTTCTTCATTTGGTCCAAGAAAGTCCCCTAAGTCCATCACTGGGGACGTAAGTGCTGGGAGCTTAAGCGGAGCTCCCATGACCTGCATTGAGATGAATAGAAGAAGTGAGAGGAAGTAATGCACTAGAATTTAACTTCCGGTGTCGCTTTTTCACCCTCTGAAACTGAGAACTGAGGCTTCTTATCAAATTTATGGATAATAGAATTGGTAATGCTTGTAGGAAATACCGTCACCAGATTGTTAAACTCCTGAACCGCTTCTATATAACGGCGACGAGCAACGGCAATTCGATTCTCTGTTCCTTCTAATTGGGCCTGAAGTCCTTGGAAGTTTTGATTGGCCTTAAGATCAGGATATCTTTCCGAAACCACCATGAGACGACCTAAGGCCTGTGAAACTCCCGACTGAGCTTCCTGGAACTCTTTTAATTTTTCTGGCGTCAAATTTCGAGGATCAACTGTAACCGCCGTGGCCTTGGCACGGGCCTCAACAACGTTTTGTAAGGTTTCTTTTTCGTGTGAAGCATAACCTTTTACAGTATTTACCAGATTAGGAATTAGGTCTGTTCTTCTTTTGTATTGGTTTTCAACTTCGGCCCAAGCCGCTTCAACATTATTATTTGATTGAGGAATTGATTGAAGTCCACAAGAAACGAGGAACAAAGAAAGTAGAACAACTGCTATAGAAGATTTCATTTAAGACTCCTGATATGAAACAAATTAAAAAGCCCAAAGTATTATTCATACATTGGGCTCAATTTTGTTTAAATCAAGTGCTTATGGCAAATTATTTATTGATGCTAGCAACAAGCTTAGTTAAACGAGAAGTCTTGCGCGCAGCTGTTTGCTTTTTCATAGCTGGTGACTTTGCAAGTTTTGCAAGAAGCGATTGAGCTTTTACAAGAAGCTCTTGTGCAGTAGCGAGGTCGCCTTTTGCAGCAGCTTCACGAACAGCTTTCATTGCTGTACGAGTTTTAGCAGTTTTAGTTTTGTTCGTCATACGACGTGTTTTTTCTTGTTTTGCTCTTTTTTCAGATGATTTGTGATTAGCCACAGTGGTTCTCCTAAGTAACTTTTCTTTTTCAAAAATATTGCGATGTTATAAACCTAAAGTCACCCCCATGGCAATAGTGAATCGATAAAGGTCTTTGGCAAAACATTACGAGTGAGGTATTTTTTCCTGGCTCAACCTCTCATTATATAAGGACATTTTTCCTATGAAAAACATTCAAGTTGTTGGAATTGTTGGTGCTGGTCAGATGGGACGCGGGATTGCCCAGGTCGCTGCTCAGACTGGTTTTGAAGTTATTCTTTTTGACGCCTTTAAAAATTCTTTGGATTTTGGTCATAATTTTATTAAGACGCAGTTAGACAAAGGTGCTGAAAAAGGCAAGTGGACGGCCGATGATGCCAAAAGCGCTTTTTCTAAGATTAAGGCCACAACGGAGATCAATGATCTTAAAAATTGTGATCTCGTGGTCGAAGCGGCTACGGAGAGAAAAGAGCTTAAGTTTGAAATTTTTAAGAATCTTGATGCCGTTGTAAAAGCTGATGCCATTCTTGCTTCCAATACATCATCTATCTCTATTACTGAGATCGCTGCTGTGACAAAGCGTCCTCATCTCGTGGCCGGGATGCATTTTATGAATCCGGTTCCAGTCATGAAATTAGTTGAAGGGATTCGTGGTTTAGAGACATCTGATGAAACTTTCAATACTGTTGCTGCCACTGCGGAAAAAATGGGGAAGGTCTTCGTTCGCGCTAAAGACTATCCAGGATTTGCGGTTAATAGAATTCTTATGCCGATGATCAATGAAGCTGTTTATGCCCTCTATGAAGGTGTAGCTGAAGTTAAAGACATCGACACAGCAATGAAACTTGGAACCAATCAGCCTATGGGCCCGCTTGAACTTGCGGATTTCATCGGACTCGATACGTGCCTGGCCATTATGAATGTCCTTCATGACGGATTGGGTGATACTAAATACCGTCCATGCCCACTCTTAAAACAATACGTTGCTGCCGGCCGTTTTGGCCGTAAGAACGGAAAAGGGTTCTATACTTATGACAAATAATTTTGAAACCATTCACTTTGATCAAAGCTCTGACGTCGCTGTTGTGACAATTAACAGACCTTCAAAGCTCAATGCTCTTAATATTCAAGTTCACCGTGAACTTAAAACTCTGTTAACCGAACTGCAGAAAGCTAACCTCAAAGGTTTAATCCTGACCGGTGAAGGAGAAAAAGCTTTTATCGCAGGTGCGGATATTGCTGAGATGAGATCAATGACAAATGGTGAAGCCAAGGCCTTCTCTGAGCTTGGCCAGCAGGTGACGACTCTTATGGAGTCTTTGCCCTTTCCTACCATTGCGGCGGTTAACGGCTTTGCCCTCGGCGGAGGATTTGAAATGGCCATGTGCTGTGACTTTATCTTCGCTTCACAGAATGCTGTTTTCGGTTTACCGGAAGTGAAGTTAGGTCTCATTCCTGGTTTTGGCGGTACTCAGCGCCTTTCAAGGATTGTAGGAGAGAGACGCGCCAAGGAAATCATGTTCTCCGGCCGTAACGTTAAGGCCGAAGAAGCTAGAACACTTGGAATTGTCCTTGAACTATTTGCTGATAAGGCCCAGTTAATGGATGGAGCAAAAAGCTGGTTTGAAATGGCCCGCGCTAACTCTTCCTATGCCATTGCTAGAGCTAAAGAAACTCTTTGGAACGGAATAGATAAGAACTTGGGCGAAGGTCTTAAAATTGAAGCCCAGGCTTTTGGAGACATTTTCCAGACAGAGCAAATGATCGAAGGAACTTCTGCCTTCTTAGAAAAAAGAAAAGCTAATTTTAAATAAAAGGAATCTCTATGCTACTTGATGAACAATACAAAGAAATTCGTGACATGGTTAAGAAGTTTTCTGACTCAGAAATTCTTCCTTTCGCCCAGAAAGTGGATCACGAAGGCCATCTTCCGAAAGAACAAATCGCGAAACTCGCTGAAAACGGTTTTCTAGGTTCTTACGTACCGGAAGAGTACGGCGGAGCTGGAATGGACTACATGTCCTACTCTTTGATCGTGGAAGAGATCTCTCGTAACTGTGCTTCGAGTGGGGTATTCGTCTCTGCTCATACTTCTCTTGGAATCTGGCCGATTCTAAATTTCGGTACTGAAGCCCAGAAGAAAAAGTATCTTCCGAAAATGGCTTCAGGAGAGTGGATTGGATGTTTCTGTCTATCAGAGCCAAATGCCGGTTCAGATGCTGGGTCTCTTACAACTTTTGCTGAAGATAAGGGTGATCATTGGGAAATTAACGGAGTTAAAAACTGGATCACCAATGGTAAAGAAGCTGGTGTTTGCATTGTCTTCGCTAAGACTAAAAAAACTCCGGATTATAAGGGAATTTCTTGCTTCATCGTTGAGACGACGACACCTGGATTTTCAATCATTAAAGAAGAAGACAAACTTGGTATCCGCGGCTCTTCAACTTGCCAACTGGCCTTCGATAAAGTGAAAGTTCCTAAGGATGCTCTTCTAGGTGAGCCAGAAAAAGGCTTCCGCGTTGCCATGGCAACCCTCGATGGTGGCCGTATTGGGATTGCTTCTCAGGCCCTAGGAATTGCTCAAGGCGCTTTTGATTATGCCATTCGTTATACAAAGCAACGTGTTCAGTTTGGGGCCCCGCTGTCGGACCTTCAGGGAATTCAGTTTATGTGGGCGGATTTGAGTACAAAAATAGGCGCCTCTAGACTTCTTATCTACCATGCTTCGGCCCTTAAGGATGCAGGGCAGCCTTACTCCAAAGAGTCGGCCCAGGCCAAGCTTTTCGCTTCAGAAGCCGCCATGTGGATTACTACTAAGGCCATTCAACTGTGTGGTGGAAATGGTTACACTAAAGAGTATCCGGTTGAAAGGTTCTTCCGTGACGCCAAGATTACCGAGATTTACGAAGGGACTTCAGAAGTTCAGCGTATGGTAATCGCCTCGGCGGAATTAAAAGCCATCCAATAATTTTACGCTCGTCAATGGACACTCGCTTTGCTAGAGTGTCCATTAAATTTGTTTTATTCGCGAAGTGTTCGCGTAAGTTAATTTTTTGAGGAGAAAATCATGGCGAAAAAGAAGCCGACTGCTAAAATGCCAGTGAAAAAGGCTGCACCTAAAACTGCGGCAAAAAAACCGGTAGCGAAAGCTCCTCCAAAAAAAGCGGCACCTATGGCAAAGAAAGCACCAGCTAAAAAAGTAGCAGCTCCTGCGAAGAAAGCTACACCAGCTAAAAAAGTAACTCCTGCTAAAAAAGCAGCACCAACTAAGAAAGCAGTTCCTGCAAAAAAAGTTGTTCCTGCAAAAAAAGCTGAAAAGAAAGTTGCACCTAAATCACTTAAAGAAACTGTTCTTAAAGCTGCTACAAAGTTAATTGCTAAAACGAAGCCTTTAACAAAAAAGCAAGAAAAGAAGAATAAAGAAAAAGAAAAAGCAGCTCTTGCAAAAGAGAAAGCTCGTCTTGAAAAAGATAAAGCGAAAGAAAAAGCTCTTCTTGCTAAAGAAAAAGAGAAAGAAGCCAAAGATAAGGCCAAGCAAAAAGAGCTTGAGAAAAAACAAAAAGAACAAGAGAAGCTAGAGGCTAAAAAAGCTAAAGAAGAAGAGAAAGCTCGTCTGAAAGCTGAGAAGTCTGGCGCAAAAAAATCCAAGAAGAAAGATGACGATGAAGATCTTGATGATGAGGACTTTGATGATGAAGATCTAGAACTTGGTGAAGATGATGAACCCGCTTTTGGAGAGGAAGATACTAAGAAAGCACGCAAAGTTGAAGATGATGACTTTGACGAGTTTGAAGAAGAGTATAAGAAATCGAAAGCTAAAAAGGGTGGAAAGAAAGCTTACGAAGTTGATGATCATGAAGATATCTTCGTAGCAAAGCCTTCTAAAAAAGTTGTAATGGCCGATTTAGAGACAAACATCGCGGATGAAATTGCCCAATTACGTGAGCACTTCAACTGGAAAGATATTGCTGAAGCTATTGGCACAATGGATTTCTTCATTGATGCTAAAAACGATGAGTGTATTGAAAAAGGTTGTGACAATATTCGTACGACTCAAAGTTATTGCCGACTTCACTATCTTCGTAACTGGAAAACAGTTCAGAAAAAGCGCGAGATCCTGAAAGAAGGTAAACTTCAGGAGTATATTGAAGAACTTATTTCTAAATATCCACCTAAGTATATTGATGCTCTTATCTCTGACCTTTCTGATGATAAAGAGTTCTACAAAGTTCTTAATGAGCTTAACATCACTTCTGAATTTGATTATGAGGAAGATGATTTTGATAATGCGGTTGATGATGATGATTCTGATGATGATATCGGAATCGAGACCATCTCAAGCTCACTTCGCTACGAAGACGAATGATAAAAAAAGCCCCATCTAAGATGGGGCTTTTTTTTTTGTCTATTTGCAAAGAGGGTAGTCTTTTAAGAGTTTAATGATGCCGCCACCGTTTCGGAGACGAAGATGTTGCCAGTAGGAATTGGCCCCTCGACCGAAGAGATTTCCATTCCCTTCATAGGCGCCATTTCTTCCTTTTAATTGTTCGTTCAGGATTTCCAGGCCGCATTTAATATTGGCCTGATCGGGAGCAATATCCTGAACGCCACAGCTATTACCACTATCACCGCCTCTCCAGTAGCGATCTTTTCTTGTTTTATTAAGCTGGAGATGACCTATTGCCGTTCCGTGAGTCGCTGCCCGATTCACTTTATTTGCTCCACAAGTTGTTTCTTTAAATGAGATGGCAGCAATGAGCCAGACCCAAAAATATTCTTTTTCGGTTTTAGTAAGTTGAGGCCAGCGAGGACAAAAGCTTTGAACTCCTGGAAGGTTGTTTTCAAGAAATTTAGGGCCATTCACTTTTTGCATGTGACTAACAATGGTGGTTCCAAGAATCCCGAGACTTCCATCGGCCCGGATAAAACTTGAACAGTCTGCTCCTTTCCCGGAGTAACCAGCACTTAATGGTACTTTGGTGATGTCTTCACATGCCACTTGAGGGCCACGGGCCATGGTATTTAAAGTCTGTAAACCTTCTCTAATCATAGAGTCATCGCCGTAGGCGAGCGTAGCACTGAATAGAACGAAGGCCAGGAGAGATTTACTTTTTCTCACTTGGCCCCCATTTGAAAACGCACTTTATACTTTTTTCACCTGATGAGGTTTTTGTGTAGGTAAGAGTTTTATCCTTAGAAACGGAAAGTTTTTCTGTAACAACTCTTTCAAGCTGTTTCAATTTCTTGGGACAGGAATGAGTAGAGAAAATATTTGTGAGGGTATTATCTTTGAGTGAGCTTACAACATCTTCGGCGCATTCCGTAGCACTGGCCGGAGTGATGGTTTCTTTTTCACTTTTTGGAGGGAATAGAGTGATATTTGGCCCCAACATGAGAACTTGATCGTCTTTTTCACCCATCAAAGCGTAGGGGCCATCGGAGCAAATATCATCGTTTTTAGTAACTACTTTAATGGTACCAGGACCCAAACCAAGAGTTGTGGCACTTACATTTAAAGTTGAGATTAAGACAAAGATACAAATGGTAATAGGGAGATAAGACCTCATTAAAAAATTATAAGGCACACCCTGATTCCTACCAAGCTGATTAATTACTATATGAATAAACAGCTATTTAGACATCCTCATCGAGGAAATCTTCGCCTAGTAAACGGTCAGCTTCCAGGGTTAGATTGATGTTTTCACGTGTGATCTTATAGAAGTAAGTTTCACCTTTGTGAGAGACTTCCTGCCAGTTTGGTTCAAATTCGCTCCACTCATCATCGGCGAAAATTTCATCGAAGAAAAGACCAACCAGATCGATAAAGTTTTTCTGAGTGGCTTTAAATTTCTCTTCAGAACTCATGTGATCTTTCTCACATGAAAGAAAACAGGTGATGGGAGAACTGTATTCATCTTTTTCCGAGAGGTAAGAAACTGCGAGCAACAATTCATCGGGATAGGCCTGTCCGAATACATCGAAATACCGTCCGTTTTGCTTGCATTCTTTACTGTAGGTCTCGTTGATCAAACGGTTGAGGGCTTCAACCCATTCTTGGGGAAGAGGGTTAGCATTTTTCTGTGACTTATTTTTTCTGGCCAACATGACGACCTGCCTTAATGGAAAGATTTAGTGGTCTTTTATAGGACCCTTAATTAAAATATACCACTAAGAAAGACAATCTTACATTCTCAAAAAAGGACTTAATTATGGCAGTTTATATTCTGGGCGGCGCCCGCACAGCTTTTGGAAGTTTTATGGGTACATTATCAACTGTGCCGGCCCCTAAATTAGGAGCAGTAGCGATTGAGGGCGCTCTTCAAAAGGCCAATATTGAAAAGTCTCAGGTTGATGAAGTTTTCATGGGGAATGTTCTCACTTCCGGTGTCGGCCAGGCCCCGGCACGTCAGGCGCTTCTCTTTGCAGGATTACCAGAAAATGTTCCGGCCACTACGGTTGGTAAAGTTTGTGGCTCTGGCCTTCAGTCAATCATTCTCGGGGCCCGCTCAATCCTTACTGGCGACAATCAAGTTGTGGTAGCGGGTGGGATGGAAAGTATGTCTCTTGCACCTCACATGTTGATGAATTCACGCTCAGGCGCAAAATTTGGTCCAACTGAAATGAAAGATTC
>JAEYUK010000352.1 GCA_023432655.1 Pseudomonadota bacterium
AAAAATTTTTGAAGGTGGTCCATTATTAATTGCGCGCCTTTGTCCCGTGGATTACCACCGTTACCATTATCCAGAAAATGGAAAAGTATTGGATAATTTCCGCGTGCCAGGCGCCTATGATTCAGTAAACCCTTTTGCTCTTCAGTATAAGAATCAGATCTTCATTAAAAATGAACGCCACGTCTCTATTCTTCAGACAGAAAATTTTGGTCGTCTGGCCTATATAGAAGTGGGGGCGATCTGTGTTGGAAAGATTGTTCAAACTCATCGCTGGAATAAGAATTTCCTACGTGGGGAAGAGAAGGGATACTTTCTATTCGGTGGCTCAACAGTTGTGGTTGTTGGCGAGAAAGGGGCCTGGAAACCTTCACAGGATATTATCACAAACACGGAAAAGGGTATTGAAACCTATCTCCATCTGGGAACTGAAGTCGCTGTTAAATGTTAATGGTACAGACAACAGGAAAATGATCTGAGGGATAATGTCCCTCAGGTTTTGATTTATCCATAATACAGGCCTTAACTTCAATCTGATTATCTACTAATATCCAGTCAATCCGCGAACCGTTTTGACACTCACCCTGAAAGGCATGGTGGGAAGTCTCCTCTGTGGCATTAAAAATTCTCCAGCTGTCGATGAGTTTCGGGAAATGATCAGTTAAAACCTGTCTCACCGGACTATCAGGATCATCGTTAAAATCCCCGAAGATGAATAAACTCGACTGTCCATCCCACTCTTTTTTAATTTCCTGGGCCAGCACTTTTACTTGATGGAGTCGAGTCTCCCTTTTCACGTGATCGAGATGGGTATTAACCATAAAGAATTTAAGCTCAGAGTTTTTTAGCTGAACTTCAGTCCATGTCATAAGTCGTGGGAATGCACTCTCAAAGGACTTACTTCCAGCGATCTGTGGAGTTTCTGAAAGCCAAAGGTCACCGCTTCTTAAAACTTCGAAGGCCTGTTTCCGAAGGTAGAAGGATGGGTACATACGCTCTTTAATCCAGGAGCGATGATGGTCAATGATGATAAAATCTTTTAGAAGAATTTCAAAATCCTTAAGCTGATCGAAGCGACCTTCCTGAGTGGCGATTACATCAGGTGAATGGGAGAGTAATAGCTCCGTCAAATGAAGCCGCCGATGGGACCATGAATTAGCACCATCGGCGGGATTATCAAAACGTATATTCGATGAAATAAGTTTTACTTTCATTCATTTATTGTAAGCCTATTCCTCATTCTTCTCAATATAGCTCTCGATTTCTAAAGTTAAATAACCTTCAGTGCTTGTGTTTTGCGCAGGAGTTAAAACATACTTCCGACATAACGGACCATATTCGCCGGTTATAACATAGGTCGAAAACGGAAGTGCACGTAAATTGAGATTTAAACTATTTTCAAATGAGCGTATTTTCATTTCCCAAACTACTCCTTCAGTGAGTGTCTGTTCCTCTACTCTTGAGATTTCTCCCCGATTAATTATCATTTCACCTACTAATTCTTGATAACTTATTGGTAAGTTTACTTCCGAACTGATCTGTCTTACCAAATGATTACATTTAACGATGGTGCCACCATGTAAGGGGTTACCTTCCACATAATTTTTTCTAACAACTGATTCTTCAAAACTTCTTTCTGATTTAGTCCCTTTAATCCTAAGGTAGACGCTACCTTTTGAACTAATAAGAGTGAGAGGAGAGGCCGGGAAGCCGTTCTTTCTTTGAATGACGTTTTTATTGTATTGAAAGCGCTTCAGGAGAGTTTCTTTCAATTGCTGAGGAGAGGCGTAGACCAGGATCTGGTCGCCATTTTTTAAATTTTTCTCATACCAGAGAGGAGGAGCAGTCTCAGAGTAATTAAAAAAGATGGACTCTTCAGAATACTGTTCAGTTTCTCTGATGTCGTATAAATCTTTAAACGCTTTGAATGTGAGTTTACGAGAAACATAAAAAATGCTCGACTTATTTCCATCGAAAAAGTGCACTCGGTAAGTCTTGTCCTTTATCGATTGGTCTGATGAAACATAATTTTGAATAATCTGAGGGAGATTTCTTTTTAAAGATAGAGTAGCCTTCCCATTAAGGAGTCTATGCACTTTATCATGGGAAAGCGTTATTTTCATATTTTGATTCCATGAGGCAAGGCGAGTGTGTTCATCCCCTTCGATGAGATAGAGTTCATCCGGTCGTAACTCTGTATAATCAAAATTCAGCTCTAGAACGTATGACATTTGATTTAATTGATGAAAATCGGAACTTCTCTTCAGAATGAGATTATTCCATTCTGAGAAGTATTCTTTTCGTGAGAGATCATTTGATTTGTTTGTCATTAGTTTTATTGCACGTTTTTTGTCATCACCATTGTTAGAGAATTTAACCTCAATTGGATAAGAGTTATTGATAATGATTGAACCTTTTATCACTCCCAATGGCTCAAAGTTAGCGATGTATTTTTCCTTGTCGGAAGTTTCCAAATGATTAAGGATTTGATCGCCATCGTGATCACCTAAATCCACGGGCGGAGGCGATTCATGTTTTCCACACGAGACAAGAAGAATAAGAATAATCCATTTCATAATCAGTTCCCCTTCATGACCTGGTTCATCATAGGTAGAAGTTCTCCCATGCCCCAGAAGACAATTTGACGATTTTTTAGTGGTACATTTTTTTCCGCTTTCTGATGTGCATCTTTTAAGAAGGATTCCAGATTGGAAAGCATGGCCTTAAAGATTTTGGCATCTCTTTCATCCATGGCGACTTTTTGGAAGCGAAATATCCGATCATGCTCTTTCTCCAGAACGGCTTCGATTAGTTCCAGGGATTCCGCTTTCCTTGCTTCGATGCCATTCATCTCTTCCATCATTAAGGGGGAAATGCTCTCATTTATGGTATAGCTGCCTTTTGACGTCTTCAAAACCCCTCTGATGATCAAGGCCTGAATGATATTAAAACAGACATTTTCCTGAAGACCGGATTGGAAAAGAATTTCTTCATAACTTAAGTTTTGATTTCCAATGCATTCGAGAACAACTCTTTCAAGTGATGATAAACCTCTCATATGTAACTCCTTAAGCAATGCTTGTTTCTTGAAATAATGGACGGATATAACTTCTGATGAATTTTTTATTTTCAACTCTGCGTTCGAAATAATCAGCGAGTTTTCCCAGCTCCTCATTGGTCATTAGTGCAGAAGCTTCTTCTAATACGTAAGTCAGGCGAGAGTGATTTGGGTTGGCGTTCATCCCTTGGTTGATCGCCTTTTCGAAAGCTTCTAATTCATGGACTTTCATCGGCTTACCGAGGAAGAGACGGTAAATACGTGTGATCTGGATACCGGTACGGGCAGAAGACTCTTTAAGAGTTTCTTGAGGATAAAGCTGGCGATAGCGTTCAACGATTTTATTTTCTAATCTCATGATCTTCTCCATGTTTAGATTTTTATGGAGAAGCTAGAGCAAAGGTCATGCCAACTTAGAAATGGAGCTTGTTTTCCTGGATGATTCTGTAAAAAGCGGAGCTCGAAATTTTCAAATCTTTAATAGAAGCGGTTATTTTGCCATTGTTTCTTTTTAATGCTTCTTCCACGGCCTTCTTTTCAAGCTGGGAAATATAGGCCTTAAGACCTTGCTGAAACACAAATTCCTGCCAGTCCTGACCGGTAGGTGCGGACGGTCCTTCTGAAGAAAGTGTTCTCTTGATCAATTCGGCATCAATGACCCCTGATTGATCTTGTGAGAGGCGTTCACAGTATTTTCTTAATTCTCTGATGTTTCCGGGCCAGGAGTATTTTTTAAGGGCCTCGTAAGCTTCCGGCCTAATGACATAGCGGCGAGGAGATTTCTTCTGAAAATGGCGGACTAAAAGTTCAATGTCCTCGGGTCTTTGATTCAGGGGTTTCAGAGGAAAATGAAAGCCACTGATTCGATAGAATAAATCCTCTCGAAATTCCTTATTTTCAATTTTTTTGGTCAAGTCTTCACAGGTAGCAGTAATGAGTGTGAATTCGCTTTTAACGGGCACTGAAGAGCCCACAGGGTAGAAGGTTTTTTCATCCAGTGCCTTAAGGAGTTTCTGCTGCATGGACAGCGGCATAGTGGCCACTTCATCTAAAAAGAGAGTTCCTCCGTGAGCGAGTTTCAACTTTCCATCTTTCTTTTGGTCGGCCCCGGTGAAGGCTCCCTTTTCATGGCCAAAGAGTTCTGATTCCAGAAGATTTTCTGCCACTTCCGAGCAATTGAGATGAACGAGATTGGCTTCCGGGTGAGTAAACTCGTGAATTAACTTTCCGAGAAAGGACTTACCTGTCCCGGTTGGACCTGTGATGAATAGAGTTTGGTTCTTCCAGTTCACTTCACACAGGCGTCTGAGGCCCTCAATTAAATCTTCATCTTGAGTGATGAATTCCTCATTTAAAATTTTCTCGAACTTAAGGTTCTGAGAATGGATAAATTTTTGGATATAGACAGGGAGCTGTTCTTTTAACTTAAACTTTGAAAGATAGTGTTTGGCCCCTAAGGTATAAGCTTTTTCAATGACTTCTTCACCTTCATAAGAGCTCACCACAATACAGTGGGCGTTCCTTTTTACAATGTTTCCAATGAGATCAACCCCATTTTGCTGGCCTAGCTCAATATCTGTTAAAACGATATCGTAATAGTTCTGGGCCACTTTTTCCTGGGCCACTTCAAAAGTTGGGGCTTCATCAATCACTCCGTAGGGACGAAGTATTTCGACCAGATTAAGGCGCGCGTACTTGTCGTCTTCAATGATGAGAAAGGAGAGTTTAGATTTCATGAAGGCCCTTTTAGCGAGAAGTTATTCCGATTTCAAATTATGGATTCGGAATCCGAATATTTTACATTGTCGATCTTGAATAGGGCTTAAGGCTGTCATACTATCTACTTGAAAATGAGAAACGAGGCGATTTATGCGAATTATTCAATGTGGTTCTAAAGATGAAGCGGTGGCGGTGGTGGCTTCCATGGTCGCGGAAAGAATCAGTGCCCATCCGAGTTCCGTAATTGGTCTCGCCACGGGAAGAACGATGATTCCGGTTTATGAGACCCTCGCTAAATCTCTGGTGGATTTGTCCTCTGCCTTTTTCTTTATGCTTGATGAATATTACGGGTTGCCTGACGGTCATCCTTCAAGCTTTAAATATTTTATTCAAAAGCATGTCCTTGAACCTATGAAGTTAAAAGAGGATCAATTCGCTTTCCCGCCGGTTCATGCTGTGGACGGTGGTGATCATTATGAACAAAGTATTAAAGAAGCTGGAGGCATTGATTTGCAGCTGTTGGGCATCGGTACGAATGGGCATGTGGGATTTAATGAACCAGGCTCACTACCGGATTCACTCACTCGGAAAGTCGCTCTGACTCCTGAGACGATTGAGGCCAATAGAGATCAGTTTGTTGATGAACTTATTCCTTCAGATGCTCTCTCTATGGGCTTAGGAACAATTTTACGAGCAAAATCACTTGTCATGCTGGCAACTGGAAAATCCAAAGCTCCGGTGATTAAGTATCTTCTTAATCATCACGATGATCCAAACTGTCCTGCTACTTTCTTAAAAAACCATCCTCACTTTACAGTGGTGCTGGACCCGGAAGCTGCTTCTAATATCAATTTAAATATCTGAGCGAGATTTTTATGGGCTTCAAGAACTGAAGGGAAATCAGGAACTAAAAAATGTTTCTGGGAGTAGAGTTCTAACTTATAGAGAACACCAAAGGGCATCTGGACACTTTGGGCACCTTTGCCGCCAATCACTTCTGAACCCCTACGCACATTATCCATCATCCAAGCGGGAAGTCTTAAATGATAAGGATTGCGCTCGATTTCTCCGACGTGTTTTTCTAATGCCTTCATCTGTAATTCCAGAATTTCCACCGGCACTTCTAAAAGCATATTGGGAGCAGGCATCGGTGCCCAAAATTCACTCCAGGCAACCAACGTGGTGAAGTCTTCAATCTTAGTTAAGGCCGTTTTTAAAAGTTCACCGGTCTTGATATGGACCGGATGAAAATCGTTTAAATGAGGAGCAATAATGAGTCCGGGTGAGTATTTCTCAATAAGCCCTACCAGCTCCTGCGCCTTTATTCCCCAGTCCTCATCAAGATAGAGGCATTCCATTTCAAGAAGGTCGCAGGCCGCGTTTAATTCTTCTGTTCTTTGTTTCTGGCGGGCCTGGTTGGAGCCCACAGTGACCGCGACATTAACAATATGGGCGTTATTTTCTTGCAAAAGACGTAAGGCCAAAGAACCAGTGATCGATTCATCATCCGGATGAGGGGAGAGAATCATGACGGTAAAAGGCACGGAATCTTTTACGACGAGATGAGAAGGTTTAAAAAATGAAGTGAGGGTCGAGAGGAGTGGGGTGAAGTCCATTTCACCAATCCTTTTTTTAGAATTCAGTTAACGTAGTAACAACGTAACAAAATGCGATTAAGATCAAAACTGACCGAATCATAAAGCCCTCTGGAATGTGTGTACTCTTTGAATCTATCAAGTTTCTTCACATTCAGTCTAGAGTGTCAAAAACCAGTCAGTTACGCTTATAATCGTCTTGTAGACGCACAATGTCGTCCTCGCCGAGGTAGCCACCTACCTGAGCTTCAATCAAGACAAGTTCTTCTTTTTGCTTATTTTCCAGGCGGTGCTTGGCCTCTTTCGGAATATAAGTGGATTCATTTTGTTTTAAATCAAAAGTTTTATCCCCATTGGTAACAGTGGCCACACCACTTACTACGATCCAGTGCTCTGAACGATGGTGATGATATTGAAGAGAAAGTTTGGCCCCCGGGCGGACAGTAATTTGTTTTACTTTGTAGCCCGGATTTTCTTCCAAAATAGTGTAGGTACCCCAAGGTCTGTGAGCGGTGGTGTGAACATTGGTCATCTCTGTATTTCTTTTCTTCACTTCCGCCACGAGGTCCTTCACTTTTTGAGTGGAACCTTTCTTCGCAATAACAATCGCGTCCGAAGTATCAACAATCACCAGGTCTTCAACATCAATCGTTGAAACCAGACGATTAGAGGTGAGAACCAAATTGTTCTTTGAACCTAAGTGGATGGTATTATCTGAGAGCGTATTTCCGGCAGTGTCTTTTGGTAGTGTTTCATATAGGGAATCGAATGAGCCCAGATCACTCCAGCCTATATCGGCGGGAACAACGTTAACGAGTTTTGATTTTTCCATGACCGCATAATCAATACTCTCTGAGCGAATGGCCTTCATATCATCCATTTGAAGACGAATCC
>JAEYUK010000122.1 GCA_023432655.1 Pseudomonadota bacterium
GTGTTGAACAGGGAGGCTCCACTACTCCCCCTTCTTTACCAACAGCTCCGACCGCCCCAAGCACTAATTGGACCGAAGAATTCATAACTCTGGTTAATAATCACCGGAGAGAAATCGGTCTAAGAGCTCTCATTCATGATGATGAGTTAGGGGAAATTGCCAAGTCCCATAGTCAGGATATGGCCTCAGGGAAAGTCGCTTTTGGACACAGCGGATTCTCATCCCGGTGTGATAAGGCCCGTGACGTCCTGGGCGGCGGAAATCTTTGTTCTGAAAATGTGGCCCAGGGCCAGAAAACTCCCCAGGCGGCCTTCACCTCTTGGATGAATTCCTCCGGCCACCGGGCAAATATCGAACAACCACGGGTGACTCACACAGGTTTTGGTTATGCTAAAAGCTCAAGTGGTAAATATTATTGGACCCAGATCTTTATCGAACGCTAATACGCCAACTATAAAAGAATTACATTTAACTTTACCCTGATGTGAGAAAGCTCTATAAAAGGAGCGAATTTATTATCAGGAGTTTAATTGTGAAAACACTTATTGCGGCCCTTATGCTTACTTCAGTATCAGCATTTGCAACGGAAATTGGCGCGACTGATGCGCTTCTAAATACTCTCCCTCTCGGCACTTATTCAGGTCAAACAGAAAGAGGTGAGGCCTGTAAAGTTCAGGTTTCTGAACGTAGCAGCGGAATCATGGTGAGTGTTTCTGCCAATGGCCGGACTAAAGGCCACGAAACAAAGCACGATGCAGCTTACCGCTGGCAACCAGGACAGCGCTTATTCTTTAATTCAACTATCACTAGAACCTCGAACAGCTCTACAGAGAGCTTTGTAAGAACTATAGCTGTAACAGAAAGAACTCAGTACGTGGTAGCAGGAAGTCTCTATCGTTCAACAACTGGAAACTCTGAATCAGTTATTGAGTGTGTTGTTGATCTCTAAGACAAAATCGTAAAATTGACTCAAAAAAAAAGCCCCGCTCGAAGCGGGGCTTTTTTTTTTGATAATTATTTAAACATCGGACTAAGCGGAATTGGAGTCACCAAATTTGGATAAACTCTTGAACCTACAAAAGAAACCTCATCTTTCACGAAAGATCTGGCCCTTGAAATAGCGTCTGTTACAGTCATGGTTAAAGACATCTGGGCCGCAACGACAGCTCGCTCAGAGTTAACAATTCCACTGGCAGTGACCTTGTCACTTAAAAAGCCTTTTTTATCCACTGTCCCCATGAGAATTTTCTTAATTTCTGAAGGCATAAGTTTTGGGTTAGCATCTTTAATTTGGGCCGCCACATTGGCCACATAAGGAGCTGCTTGCGAAGTTCCAGAAACTTCTAAATAATCGTTTCCAGGGATGGCCGAAGGAATGAGCATTCCTGGGGCCGCAATATCGACCATCTTCGTTCCATAGTTTGAGAATGGGGCAAAGAATTCATTCTTATAAGTAGCACCGACAGTGATCACGTTATCGGCCTTGATGTTAGCAGGAGATGTACCAAACTCATCGTTAGACATACCGTCATTTCCAGCTGCGAAAACGAAAAGCGTTTTTGGAGCATTGGCCACAAAGCTCTTTCCGTGTTTTACCATAGCATCGATGAACATTCTGGCAGCGCGGTTAGACTCATCTTCTTTCGGCTTACGAAAGAAAAGAATTTTAAAAGCGTTATCAGTGATCATTTTGGCCTGATTAAAACCTGTTCCAAAAGAACCGTTAGCAATATCACCCTTATGGTAATCGATGAATCGAGCGATATCAGAGAGAAGCTTCATCTGTTCGCCGGCAAGAACATCAAAACCTTTTTGAAGAAGTTCCCAACGATCAATTTGAGAAGATTTTTGACGACCTAGATTTTCAAAGAAAGGTTTAACTTCTGTTGGAAGAAGTTTAATCCCCATCGCTTGGCTATTGGTGTTTCTGATTGTAATTCCTGCTACGTGAGTTCCGTGAACGAAATTCCCAAACACACCCATTTCTTTAATAAATTTGGGATCAGCAACTTTTTGACGAAGCCAGCTGATTTCTGATTCAGAAGCCTGACCCAGAAACATTTTTCCCTGGATATCGAAATATTTCTTACAATCCGGCGAGAATGTTCCGAGATACTTATAATCAATAATCATTCCATTTTGTTCAGCAAAATTCCAACCATAAACATCATCTTGATAGCCATTGTTATCATTGTCTCTACGGTCTTCAACTTCATTAGCGTTAACCCACAGATTAGGAATAATCATTTCATGCTTGTAGTCCATCCCGGAATCAATAACAGCGATAGTCGCAGCATTGGTCGTTGTCACAGTGGCCAGAAGTAGGCCTACCGAAATCCATTTCATAAATTCTCCTCGAGAGAGTTAAAGATAAATAATTGTCTCTAGTATTCAAAGTGATCGTCAAGGTGAAGACCAATAAAAAAGGCCCGGCATAGGCCAGGCCTTCTTCATTTTGATCATTAAAAATTCTTAGAGCTTTTTAAGAGCGTCGATATTGGTGATGTAAGTGACATCTTCACCGCGGCAGCTATCATTCTGACAAACGTTAGAAACCTGACAACCGTAAGTTCTGTTGTAAACGTAGTCTGTATCTCCGCGAACAAGGATTCCTTCAACTTCATGTGTTTTGGCGTTGAATACAGCTGATCCCGAGTTTCCACCATAAGTGTCGAGGTTCGCTACAAAATACTTGGTCTCAAGACTACGGACATTGGCACCATCAGCAATTTTTGTCGGTAGACCTGTTGGGTGACCAATGACAACCAATGGAGCTCCTTTACTGATTTTTCCCGCCTTACGGAACTTAAGAGGTTCTCTATCAGTCACTTTGCGGTCAAGCTCAATTACCGCATAGTCATCTTTCGTTACAGAACTAAGAGACTGAGAGATAACTTTTTTACAGGAATAGACAGACTCAGAAGGGATAACAATCTTCCCCTGCTCGGCAAAATCAACTTTGAAATCAAAAACCCATTTCCAGTTACGACAGTCAGCAGCCGTACGGATACAGTGACCAGCTGTTACTAGAACGTTCGGGGCCACAAGAAACCCTGAACAGTTAGCAGCTGTAATTTGTTTTGAGAAACGTTCATGAGCGCAAATACCACGACCTTGTAAGGTTGTTGCATTAATCTCAATTTCTTCATTGTTAAGAAGTTTCAAGCTCCCGCCATCAATCATAGCAGCGGTAGATTTTGCGAGTTCTACATAAGCTGAATTAGTGGATTCGAAAACATCTAAACGGTTATCCTCACCGTAAATAACTTTCATGCCTTTATTTTGAGCAAGAATCGGAGCAGATACCAAGAGAGTCGTTAGGGCGAGAATTGATGGTGTGAATTTCATCGGAAGTCCTTTTCCAAAAGATTGGAGTAATACTGGCAAGTATCATTCCAAAAAAGAACCTTGAACGTAAACTAAAAGAATCTTACATGAAGAGAGCTTCATCTCTTGAATAAGTGTTGGATAATGTCAGTTCAGTTCTTTTGAAGCGCCATACCCGACCATCAGGATCAACTATTTCACATGAGTCAGAACTAGAACCTAGGAATAAGAATCGCGAATTCTCGCGGCGATAGTAGAAAAAAGAGACCTTCTGCTTAAGTGCAGTAAAATCCTCTGAGTTGAGAGCAAATTCAACATTACTAGCAACCTGGTGAGGAGCATTAGGCACTTTGATAATTTCAAGCCAGGTACTCTGCAAATCGAGACGCATTGAAATGTCAGTGAGTTCGCAAAGTTCAAGCTCTAAAACTTCTGTCAAAAAAGACAAATAATCTTCAAAATAAACTGTTGGTAGAGTGATTCCCATGAGCTTCATAAGACTATTATATACGACCAAATCAATAAGCGTAAACTTTTCTAGTCTTGATCAATGAGTTCTGGACGATGTGTTCGAATAAAGACTGTACCCATGAGTTGTGGTTTTATCATTTCGAGAATCTCACCGTGGTACTTATCCAGTAATTCCCGGTTTTCATTGTTTAGTTTTTCAATGCCTAATCTTTTTCTAAGGAATGATTTTCGAGAATAACCAAGGAGCCACTGAGTGTGGCCAACCATCTTTTGAAGTTTGCCAAAATTTTCTAGAACATTCCAATTCTGATCATGAGTTTTTGAAAATCCTAAGGTCGGATCTAAAATCACACGCTCTTTTGCAAAGGGCCTGAAATAGGCCGCGAGTTCTTCCAGATACTCATCACCTGATAAAGGGGAAAATTCAACTTCCATGTGTTTACCCGAAAGTTCTCTTGAAGGAGCAAGATTGTGACAAAAGACATAAGAGAAGTTCTGACTAAGGGACAGGAACTGGTCAACATGATCATCCCATTTTCCGGAAACATCATTCCAGATAAGCGGTAGCTTTATTCCCTCATTCATCCAGATTTGTGCAAAACTCATTATAGTCTCGGAGTGATAGGTATCAAGGCTTAGCGGGATGGAAACGTTTTTTAGATAGGGAAATACGGCCAGTAAACGCGCTAATTCCTCTTGAGGAGTGATGGACTGATTCATGGGAGCTGTGGACTCGGCCCCCACATCTAAGATATCAACATGACCAAAAGAACGAATTCTATGGAATATTTCTTCAGGGGTAAGATTTTCGCCAAGCCCTGAAAACGAATTGGGGGTGACGTTAATCACCCCCATTTTCTTTATACTTAATGAATTCATTTAACTTTAAGCAGGTGTAGGTTTACCAGCACCGAACATTGGACCTGCACCAACGACCGTTCCAGATGGCGGAGTATCTGTTGGTTTTTTAGTCATTTCTGGCTGCCCAATATCCTTACCTGCCACGATGTCTCTGATCTGTTGAGCATCTAAAGTTTCCCAAGCAACCAAAGCTTCAGTCACACGATGAAGGGCATCAATATTTTCCTGAAGAATTCTCTTGGCCACTTCATAATTAGATTGAACAAAGTTTGCAATTTCTAGGTCAATTTTACGAGACGTTTCATCAGAGAAAGAAACACTCTCCCCACCGTAAACCATTCCACCGTTTTGTTTGGCGTAATTGATTGGTCCTAGTTTATCACTCATACCCCAGTTACAAACCATGTTGCGGGCAAGATCAGTGGCGCGTTCAATATCGTTTGAGGCACCATTGGTCATTTCACCATAAACAATTTCCTCTGCCACTCGACCACCCATCAGGAAGGCGATGAAATTCTCACCCTTCTCTCTTGAGAGGTTAAGCATATCTTCGTTTGGAAGGGTCTGAGTTACACCCAGGGCCTGACCACGAGGAATAATAGAGACCTTATGAATAGGATCTGTATGAGGAAGATTCATTCCAACCAGAGTGTGTCCGGCCTCATGATAAGCCGTAAGCCTCTTTTCTTTTTCAGAAATCATCATGGATTTACGAGCAACACCCATAAGAACTTTATCTTTGGCGTTTTCAAAATCGGCCATTCCCAGGGACTTTTTCCCATCACGGGCAGCAAGTAAGGCCGCTTCGTTCACAAGGTTTGCCAGATCAGCTCCAGTAAAACCCGGAGTTCCTTTGGCAATGGTTTCCAGATCGATGTCATTATTAAGCGGAGTTTTACGGGTATGAACTTTAAGGATCTGATGACGACCACGTACGTCTGGACGGCCTACTGTTACACGACGGTCAAATCGACCTGGACGAAGAAGGGCCGGATCAAGCACATCGATACGGTTTGTAGCGGCCATAATAATGACCCCATCATTACCTTCAAACCCATCCATCTCAACAAGGAGTTGGTTAAGAGTCTGTTCACGCTCATCGTGACCCCCACCCATACCAGCACCACGGTGACGACCAACAGCATCGATTTCATCGATAAAAATGATACATGGAGCGTGTTTTTTACCTTGTTCAAAGAGGTCACGAACACGGGAAGCTCCCACCCCTACAAACATTTCAACGAAATCTGAACCAGAGATTGAGAAAAAGGGAACTCCAGCTTCGCCGGCCACAGCACGAGCGAGAAGAGTTTTACCTGTTCCAGGAGGACCTACTAAGAGACACCCCTTAGGGATC
>JAEYUK010000124.1 GCA_023432655.1 Pseudomonadota bacterium
CGATATGGGACATAAGGGCCGCATTCCATCCAGACCCCGCTCCTAACTCCAAAACTTTGTGTCCAGGTTTTAGCTTTAACATATCGATCATCATCATCACGAATGAGGGCTGAGAAATGGTGGAAACAAAATCAGAGTCCCTATAGATTTCCAGAGGGTGATCTTCGTAAATTTCTTCCATGGAATAAGGAATTTTTAAAAATAGATGGCGTGGGGCCTTTTTATAAGCACTCACCACTTCCGGGGAAAGTTCATATTTTAATCGGGCATATTCGAGAAGACTCTCTTGCTCATTCATGCCGACGATTCTGGCTGAGTAAAAAAAGAATTTAAATGCACACTGCTTTTTCAAACAGTGTGCAAAATAAGATTATTCGTATTTCGCGTGGAAAGTTTCAATGGCCGTGGCCATCAATAAAGAGTGAGCACGGATTTTACGAAGAGCAACAACCATATCGGAATAAGTCAGTGCTGTAACCGGAGCGTAAACACCTTTTGAAATCCGATCAAGGTGCTTCTCTCTCATACTATCCGCCCACAACTGAAGCTCGTGGGATTTTGCTTCAATTTTTGGAATATCCAAAGCTTCATCATTAAGAAGTCCCACTCCCACCATGTGGAAGAAGTTCCAAACTTCATCTAAAAATTCAAAGAATTCGGCCCTAGACTGTCCTTCAAGTTTCTCGTTCCCTTTAAAGCGTTCACGGTAGTTGGCCAATCGTTCAATATAATCAGCTACTGATTCAAGTTCATCAGAAATTTTAACCATCGCCTGAATCTGATTCGATTGCTGGTGAGACATTGGTTTTTCCATCACGTAACAAAGGAAAACGGTGATTTCTTTGTTCATATTATCCGTAATGCGTTCATAATCGATGATCTTAGCGTGCATCTTTGGATCATACTCATCTGCCGCCCAGAACTCTCTATTGAGTTTGTACATTCGACCGACAATCTCTTTCATCTTCTTTAGTTCAGATTCGGCTTGGGCCATAGAAGCGGCAGGTAGCATGTTTGCCGGATCGCCCAGTACTAAAAGATGAGGGATTTCTTTTTCAACTTTATCTGGAGTAATTTTAATAACAAAAGCCGCCAACTGGTTAATAAACGGCAAGAAGATAAGTGTCGCCGTAACGTTAAAAAGCGTATGGGCAAGAGCGATGTGCTGAGAGACGTAAGGAACATTACCATCTGGTGCAATAAATCTCGGATCCAATGGAATCAAAGAATCTACCAAAGAAAAATACTGAGGTAGGAAGAAAAGCATGACAAAAACCCCGAAGAGGTTAAAGCAAGCATGAGCGCGAGCTGCGCGCTTGGCCCCAACCGTTCCGCCGATGGAAGCAAGGATCGCTGTAATCGTGGTTCCGATGTTTTCACCTAGAACGAGAGAAATGGCGGTATGGTACGGAATAACTCCAGTAGAGGCCAGGGCCATGGTGATTCCCAGCATCGCTGAAGAACTTTGAACAATCATCGTTAAAAGACATCCCATAAGGATGGAAGCGATGTAGGCCCCATAGTGCTCACCTGAGAAGTAAGCAATAGAATCAAGGAAGGCCTGGTTTTCTCTTAATGGAACAAAGGCTGCCGACATGGTTTTTAGACCAATGAACACCAACCCCACTCCTAGTAGAGCGCGACCAAAATGTTGGAACTTGTCCGACTTCGAAAAAAGAGCAGGGATAAAACCTAAACCAACTAATAAAAGACCGTACTTATCGACCTGAATGGAAATAATCCAACCAGTTATCGTGGTACCAATGTTGGCACCGAAGATCACACCGATTGCCTGAGTCAAATTCATCAATCCGGCGTTAACAAACCCAACAGTCATTACTGAGGTTACCGATGAGGACTGAACAAGACAGGTTACAATGAGGCCAACACCCACGGCCATGAAGCGATTTGAGGTGATCGAATTAATGATTTTTCGAATCACATCCCCTGCTACGGCCTGCAGGCCATCGGACATAAACTTCATTCCGAAGAAGAAAATCCCGAGACCCCCTAAGAGGGTGTAAATAATGGTAAAGGCTTCCATCTACTCTCCTTAAAAAGACTCTCTAATCAATCAGTGTGGCAAAGCCAATTGGTATCAATATATAGAGAATCGTATCGCGTATTAAATAAAACAAAAAAAAGTAAACGAAAGCTTTCGGGCCTTTAGCAAACAGCTTTTCCAAACCCAAGTATTGAGCTTTCTTGGACATGGCCACCATAAACTTGGTTTTGCCATAATGTTTAAAAAAAAAGGTGATGGCCCCATCAACCTTGCGGTCGAAGGCCAAAAACCGGGCTTTAATCCAGGCCGACATAGTCACTTCCAAATTTGATGTTATATATCAAAGTTGAATTAATGTTTTTGTGAAGAAAGTGTCAAGAAATCGCAGGGCTAAATATTTTTTATTACAACAGATCCCGACAATAATTTATCGGAATTTATGACATTTCTGTGACAATTTACCATAACGCCTGTCTTAAAGTTACCTTATGTTAACGAGCCTGAAATTGTGGAATTTTTGCTCTGGAACTCTTCAGGATGAAGAGCTTAAGAATGACTCCTTTGTTCTGAGAACATGTCAGCGCACTCTTGTGCTCGCTTATGACCGTCATCCCTTCCATCAAGATCAATTACCAAAGCACGATCTGGTTACCGGACGTGATGCTTATTTATTTCTTTTGGAAACAATTTGTGGCCTTAAAAGTAAATTGATTGGTGAAAATGAGATCGTAGGCCAATTTAAAGATGCTTATAAAATCTATGCCTCCTCGACTTTAAAAGATACTAAACTTCTTTTAATTCTTGAGAAGCTTTTTAAAGACGCTAAAGACATCCGCACTCAATATTTAATAGGTATCTCTCAAAAAACTTACGCGTCTTTGACTCGTAGACATTTCCAGAAACTGCATGCCGATCACATTGTTGTCGTGGGCTCAGGGGCCTTAGCGGAAGATCTCATTAATCAGTTCAAAAAGAAGGCCCAGGTTTCGATCTGCGCCCGTAATACTCAGAAGGCCCATGAACTGGCCCAAACTCATTCTCTCAATGTGATTCCTTGGGAAGACCGTCACCGTCTGGTCGACTTCCCTTTTATCGCTAACACTGTTGGGGCCAGCACTGTTCTTTTTGATGAAACTTTTTTTACAAACTGGAAGCGCCCCGTTTCCCTCTTTGTTGACCTAGGATCACCTTCAACGATTAGAACCTCCCTGACTCAGAATGAGGGTGTAGTGCGTCTAGAAGACATCTTTAATGAAGGGGCCATTGTTGAAGAGCAAAAACGTGAGCAAATATCACTAGCTCGTGACGCTATGGTGAATATCAGCATGAGACGCATGGATCTCTTCGCTCAAAAAATCAGAAGAACGCCAGAGCTAATTCCTCCTCAAATCACACGAGACGTGAGATACATCTAAGTACTATGACTACCTACAAACTTGGCACCCGTGGGTCACTTCTAGCAGTGACTCAATCGACATTAATTAAAAACGAAATCGAAAGAATTTCCGGAGAGAAAGTTGAGCTCGTTCTCATCAAAACTCAGGGAGATCAGATTACCAATAAGCCTCTTTGGCAACTTGAAGGTAAAGATTTCTTCACCAAAGAACTCGATGAAGCTCTACTTAAGGGAGACGTTGATTTTGTTGTCCACTCCTACAAAGACCTGGGCTCAGAGAGACCAGAAGGCATTAAGCTTGCGGCCGGCACAGAGAGAAGGTTTGCTAATGACATTCTTCTGATTCCACAAGAAACTATTAATAAATTAAAAAATTGGAGCGGTCCTTTTATTGTGGGGACTTCTTCTCCACGAAGAATCGCCAATCTTAAACATTCTCTTTCAAGTTACATTCCAGGATCACCTCTAATTGAATGTGAAACTCTCCGCGGAAACGTGAACTCACGGATAAAAAAATTAAGAGACGGGCAGTACCATGCCATCACTTTGGCCCTGGCAGGAATTGAACGACTGGCCCATACGGAGAAATCCGCTGCTGAGTTAACTGAACTTCTAGAAGGAATGAATTACTTTGTTCTTCCGCAAAGTATATTCCCATCAGCAGCTTCTCAAGGTGCTTTAGGGATAGAAATGCAGGCAGCTCGCCAGGATGATGGAAAGCTTCTTCATATTCTCTCGCAACTAGCTCATCCGAAAACAGTAGAAGAAGTTTACCGTGAAAGAAAGGCCTTTAAAGAATACGGCGGCGGATGCCACCTGGCCGTGGGAATTCACGTAAAAAAAATCGGAGAAGATGATTTCCTTCATGTTCATGCCGGAGAAGTTGACGGAGTAAGGATTGAGAAGAAATGGCTTGAGAAGTCTTCTTATCCAAAAATCACCGGAAAAGTTTTCGTGGGCCTTCCTCATGGTCAGCACGAAGATGTTCTATATGATGAATATCTAACCAAAGTTCCGGAGACTAAAAATCTCACTCTGGATAACAAGCATCTCTTCGTGACTTCACGCTACTGCATAGAAAGTTTAAAAGCTTCAACAAGGCCCGAAGGTCTTTGGGCCGCAGGAACCAGATCCGCGCAAATGCTTGCGCAAGAAGGTTTTTGGGTCAATGGAACTTCTGACAGCCTGGGAACAGAAGATCTGGGTGTTTTAAAAACATCTAGGGCCTTAAAAATTATTCACTCACACATTGATACTGAATGGAATGTTTTAAGTCATCATCAGGCGAGTTCAGATCTAGGTTCGGTCGTCGGTTGCTATGAGAGAGTAGAAAATAAAATCACTGAAGAATTTAAGAAAGCATTAAATGAAGTAGAGGCTTTTCTCTGGACCAGCTTCCCTCAATATCAGGCCTACCTTTTGAAATTCCCTGAAATTCAAAAGGCCCATCACTTTTGCGGTCTGGGAAAAACCTGGCAGGAATTTAAAGCCGCGGGAATTAAAGTTCACACCGTAGCTTCAATGGAAGAATTTTATCAGTTAAGGAAATAATATGAATAACAAAGAGCTTTTTGAAAAATCCCTAAAATATGTACCAGGTGGAGTTCATTCACCGGTAAGAAGTTTTAAAGGTCTTCACACCACTCCAAGGTTTGTAAACCGAGGTAAAGGCGCTTATATCTGGGATGAAGAAGGGAAAAACTTCATCGATTTCTGTATGAGCTTTGGACCTTTGATCCACGGTCATCAAGATCCGGAAATTAAGGAAGCCATTATTAAAGCATTGGATCACGGTTGGACTTTCGGGGCCTGTGAAAAATATTCTTTGGAACTGGCCGAATACATTGTTGAGAAGATCTCATTCATTGAGCAAATCCGTTTCGTGAATTCAGGGACTGAAGCGGTCATGACCGCTGTTCGCCTCGCTCGCGGTATTACCGGACGCTCGAAAATCATTAAATTCAATGGCTGCTACCATGGTCACCTCGATGCTATGCTCATTAAGGCCGGTTCAGGGCTTGCGGGAACAGCTGAAGCTTCATCCAAAGGTGTGACTGACCAGCAAGCTTCGGACACTCTTATTTGTGAACTAGGAAATCTAGCGGAAGTGACACAAGTTTTTGAAGAACATAAGGATCAGATCGCCTGTATCTTCATTGAACCTCTTCCGGCCAATAATGGTCTTCTGGTTCAGGATGAATCTTTTCTCCAAGGTCTACGTGACCTTTGTACCAAACACAATGCTCTGTTAGTTTTTGATGAAGTGATTTCTGGTTTCAGAATTGGATTCGGAGGCATGGCCGAAAAAACAGGTATCACTCCTGATCTCGTGACCTATGGAAAGATCATTGGTGGCGGTATGCCAGTCGGCGCCGTTGCGGGACCTCGAAAATTTATGGAATTCTTAGCTCCTATTGGCCCGGTTTACCAGGCGGGGACGCTCTCAGGAAATCCAGTGGCGATGGCCGCGGGACTCGTTAACCTTAAAAAACTCACAAAAGAAGCTTACGTTCAATTAGAACAAAACACAGTTAATGTCGTAGGCCTTATGAAAGAGTGGATGGATAAGAATGGATTTGAAGATTATCAAATTATTCAATATGGTTCTCTTTTCTACCCTATTTCAACCCATAACAAGCTAACAAATATTAAAGATCTCCCTGCTAATATGGGTGAACGTTTCTACAAACTCTTTGAGACATTTCTTAATAAAGGAATCTATCTTGCGCCAAATGGTTACGAAGTAGGTTTCTGTAGTCTGGCACATGGGAAAGATGTGCAAGATGAATTGAAAAACAGACTATGGAAGTAAAAAGACCTAGGCGCTGGTTTTATATTCTGACCTCCTTGTGGATGGTGATGCTTCTGGGTCTTGGAAGCTGGTGGCTTTTCTTAGTGTTTAAACTCCACACGACTCTAAGCGCACTTAATATTCCGGAACTGGGTTCTCAGGAGAGCTTTCTTAATATGATGAAATGGGAAGGTACTTTCTTTTTCATCTTCCTGGTCCTTCTGGGAAGTTCATTAATCGTTCTTTACCTACGAGATATGAAAAAATCCAAGGCAATGCAGGCCTTTTTCTCATCTCTCTCCCATGAGCTGAAAACGCCGCTGGCAAGCATGAGGCTTCAGGCGGAAGTGATTAAAGATTTGATCGAAGACGAGTCCCACTCCCATGATC
>JAEYUK010000344.1 GCA_023432655.1 Pseudomonadota bacterium
GGGCTGTAGTGCTCATCAGTCGCACTAATAAGTCTCGCCCCTAGAGAAAGGGAAGCATTATTGAATTCACCCACGACACTCGCCCAATTCTTTTTAATCTCCTCAGGTGTAACCTCATACTTAATCGCCAGAGGTTTTATTGTTTGCGGAATTTTATCCTCATAGACACGAGACTGTCCGTCGAAGGTTATCTTGATGTCATCAGGTAAATCTGAGTAGAGTCCCAGACGAGTGAATCCCCCATCAGGGAACTGGGAAGCACGGATTTCACTCACCTTATCCGTGGCCTTAGGTAGAGCGATTCTCATCTCTGAGTGACCTAAAAGTTTAGTCTTAGGAAGTATTTCAACCCACTCCCCATTAACCTTCCCTTCAATCCTCACCGCCGGAGCATAATTTCCTGAGTGGTATTTGGTCGAGAGGAGAATAAAGCGAATCACTTCCGGGCGCGAGAGTTCAAAGACCATTTGATCGACACCGGCGGTATTGTGTCGAACACTTTCCCAGCTATCCATGATTTTACCCTGGGATCCAAAGAGCTCAGGATCAAACTTAGGCAGATGATCACTTAAAAGATTGTCAGCGCGGGCAAAGAGTTCATTGGTTACTTCGGTGATCTTCCCCCCCACACACAGGTTAAATGAAGCGAGAGGATCTTTTGGCCCCTTGTCTGTGATTTCTTCCGGACGAGTCCGCTCGAAGGCATCAAAGATAAGACTCTTGTACCCAACATTAACTATATTTTCCTGCGAAATACTTTGGACGGAAAAATTCGTTTGAAATTTCCGGTAATCAATTCCGGAAATATGAAATTCCTTCAATATTTCCTGAGTCACTTCTGCATTAAAGAGAACGCCACTTAATTCAGCATTGGAAAGAACCACCAGCCCTTTACCTCTGTCCGGTCCAAAGAAACAATGGAGGAAGATCCCTCTAAAGCCGTCGTTGGCCCCTTGGTGAAGCATAAAGCGATTAGGTCCAGCTTCTACAATAAAAATACCCAGTCCCATCAGGGCCCCCATAAACTTTCGGCATCCTTTATCCGTTCCAAAGAGCATGAGTCGGGCAGTATCATGAGATATGCCACCAGAACCTTTCAGATCCTGATAGGCCGCTGCCAGATGCTCCAGGAAGTGGGCCATGGAATGAGTGGTTCCCATCGCTCCGGCGGCGAAGGCCGGAAACATTTTACGAGTTCCTTCTACTTCTTTTCCTTGATCATTAAATCCGTGAGCGTAGCTCACTCCCGGAAGATTAGTTTGTTCAAAACTAAACTCGTCCATCTCGAGTGTTAATAGAAAATCCCGGGTAAGCTCCCGAATATTTTTTCCAGAGTGTTTTTCCAGAAGATGCTCGAGGATTAAAAATCCTCCACCGGAGTATTGAAACTTTTCTCCTGGAGGATTAATGATTTTTACCGGTTCATAACCATATTTTTCATTCCCTTCGATAAATTCAGAAATCTTAGGCATGGAAGATGTGAGCGGGACGCCATTCACATAATGAAGATTTAAAGCAGAATGATTCATCAGGTGACAAAGTTTTAAACTAGAATCAAATCCTAATTCTGGCAAAAACTCATTAACCGAAGTCTCAAGTGATAGGCCCGCTTTTTTAAAGTATTCCAGCGCAAAAGCTGTGGCGACACTCTTACTAAGAGAAGCAAATTCAAACCAGGTCGTTTTACTGGCAGACCCCAAGCCTAAATTCTGATGCCCCTCAGGGGTTATAATAGTAATCTGGGCCCCATTGATATGGTGTTTATTAAAAGAAGAACTGATCTTCTCGAATAAATGATTGAGAGGATGGACCTTCATTCTTTTTTGGGTAATAAGCCACAGGGCCTCCCGGGCATTATCCAATTCCTCTGCTTCCGAATTATTGATTCTCTGCTTAAGAAGACTCTGAAGTTCCGGGCCACTTTTTCCGGCAGCGGAAACTAAAAACTTCATGCCAAATTTTTTCTTATACTCTTCTCCTAATTTCAGAAGTTCTTCCTGATGGGAATGAACCATGGACTGCTCGGAGGTCGCCATCTTATCCAGGGTTTTGGCATGGGCCCCAATGTCACCATGAAAGGAAGCTGCATCAAGAATATCTTTCATCTCAAAACGACGGATTAAACTCTCAGCGGTTTTCTCACAGGTCACAAGACCTTTGGCCATTTTCTTCGTAAAGCGAACACTCCCACACATTTCAAAATAATAATTAAAGCGTTTGATGTAATCGTTAAGTTCGAATTTTTTGGAATCAAGTTTAAGCACTTCCTCCCAAGGATTTGCCGAGGCGCGAACAGAATCAATTGTGAATGGAAGAAGGAGCTGAGTGGCAAACTCAACAGGATTCTTGTCACACATGAGTTTAATCATGAGCTTCATCGCAACCGGATACCATTTTTCAGTACGAGCATCCCACTTTACCTGAACAATTTTCTTCTCGTTGGATTTATCTTTCCGGATAAAATCCATTTCCTCGTGGGCAATTTTTAAAAATTCGGAGAGAGAAAAGCGCCCATGATGAATCTCGTGCCATACTTCCCAACGGGATCGCTCAGCTGTTGCCAGATCATCCATCACCCGCACCGGAACATCACCTAAGCTTGCGGGTAAGGCCACACAACCATTTCCGGAAAGCCAATCAGTTAAATACTGAAGACTCTGAAAAACGTTATAACGAATCTCCTCTGGATCATTATTGGCGATAAATACTGATTCTTTTAAATCGGCCACGATAAGGGAGCGAGCATAAAGAGGATTATTCTTATCGAGTCCCTGAATATCCGGGCCATGAATAAAATCGATAATCTCTGGATGATATTTCTCTTCCAAAAGAGATTTTACTAATGTTTCTAATTTACTGCTGTCACCTTGGGCGTGAAACTTCCAGGCTTCAGTTAAGGCGAGACCTAAACGCACAAAATCCGGGTGTGCCACCCAAAATCCATCCAGGCCACGCTTAAACTGAGTGATGACATCCCGGATATAACCTTTAATGGTCACTTGGTAAGATGGAGTTTTAAGATCAGTGGTCACCGGGAGAATGCCATACATTCCTCCTACCTTAATTCCTCCTCGAGGGCCCACCACTTGGGCCAGAAGATCGTGGGAAGCTTTAATATATTTAATCACAATATCCGGATCGGCCTTAACCGGAATCCGGTAATGAGGATCCTCTTTAAAAAGCCTCGCCGTACTTGCTAAGTAGTCATGCCAACCAAGACTTGCCCCGGCAAAATAAGGATAGAGTTCATCCATAATATCATGGGTACGAAAAACCGCACGTGGATTTTCCAGAACGATCATCAGTCTGATGCTACCAGTTGCGTAGGAAGGATAGGTCTTCTTAAGAAGCCTCTCTGCTTTCTCCAACATGATTCTGATATAACGGGCCTCTTCTTCGTTTTCTAGTTTTGGAACATAAAAGGCCAGGGCCTTAGGGTTATGCCAATTTCTGAAAAAATGAAGAGCAAAATCATAGAGGTGCAGAGGCAGAGGTTCGCCTTTATAGAACATAAAAAAACAAGGAAGAGCGAGACCAGGGAAACGCTTAATTGGAAGTGAGAGTTTATCCTGGGCCAACTCGTATTTTTTCCCGTCATCTACACTCAAATTACCTTCCAGACATTTTGTGAGATTAACACCTGCACTGATGAGATCTTCTCTGAGCGGGGTTTTTGAATCCTCATCATCTGCCCCCCATTTAGGAAGAGATTCATGAGTGGAGAGAAGTTCACTTACAATTTCCGGCTCATCTTTAAGCTTCCGGTGGTAGGCGTTCATAGCATTAATCGAGAGCTTGGCCGAATCTGGTGGACCGAAAAGAGTCACGTGATTTCCCTTGAGCCAATCAGGAAGGGCCGCCACTGGTTGACCGCCAGTTTGGGCGTAATTATCAGTCTTAGGCCCCAGGACAATCCGCCCTTCCGCATCTTCCTGACCCATAATGGTCATGTAATCAGGGCTTAAGTAATCCCGTTTAAATTCTTCATTATAACTTTTAAGCGCGCGAGTTCTCTCATCTATAAATTTACGATCTCTCATCCTACGATTAAGGACGAGGTTAAGCTCCTCTTTAACTTCCTCATAAAGTTCACAGAGAAAGCGCAGTGACTCCGATCCCTCTAATCCCTCACTAACTCCGAGATGAAGAATATCCGGAAGTCCATCTATGGGTTTAGCGGTGTTTAATAAATGGGCCTTTATATCAGGAGAGAGAAAATCATCGTAATAAGGAATTTCAGATTTTTTCAAGTTAACTACCTCGGTAAGTAGAATGTCCATAAGGATTTAAAAGTAAGGGTACGTGATATTTTCGATTCGTATCTTTCACTCGAAAAGAGATGGGCACATTTAAAAAGAAATGTTCATCGTTTTTGTAATAATCTTCGATATGAAAAGTCAGGCGATAATCACCAGCTTCACGGGGGCAATCAAAAACAATGCGGCCATCAGTATTGGTTTTATCCAAAGCGAGCTTTTGCCACTCCCCTTGGTTATTTTTCTCTAACAGAACCGGCACATTGGATGCAGGAAGACCTTTTGTGGTATCAAGGATATGGGTACTGATCATAAAACCTACTTTTTATATTCAAAGCTCAAGGCCTTGGCACCTTGGCCTGTCACCGTTAATTCTTGGGTCAATGTTCCAAAGACCTCATGCCACGCCTC
Source organism: Pseudomonadota bacterium (assembly GCA_023432655.1). GTDB lineage: Bacteria > Bdellovibrionota > Bacteriovoracia > Bacteriovoracales > Bacteriovoracaceae > Peredibacter. Next base: position 4,668 of record JAEYUK010000344.1, read on the forward strand.
AATAGTGTACTGACCCTCCGGAAGAGAAGGCAAGACGAATTCCCCCCGCTCGTTACTCACGTTAAAAAACGGATGATCCATAATCGCCACATAGGCCCCCATCCAAGGATGGACCGAACACTTGGCCTGCAAGAAGAGTTCAGGTTGAGTGAAGACTCTGGTTTCCCTCTGATCTTTTTTAGGCATGGCCACGTTGAATTTTTTATTCACTTTAGTGACTGACCGGACGTTATGAAAAATCGCATCCGAATTGATGAATGTCACTTTTTGTCCGACTCTCGCCCCAGCGACACGCGGGATATAGATACATCCCTTTTGATCCAGAACGACTTCTTCTTTTGGAACTTCGGAAAAACTTAGTCCTTCATGACCTTTTACGACTCTTACTAAAACGTTCTGAAGCTTCCCATCATTCACTATCACTTCATTCGAAAAGACTTCACCCCCATTCTGAGAGCATCCTGCCGGGAGATTCAGTTTTTTTCCTTGAGGAACAACACCTTGAAAACGCACAACTCCCTTAACATCAAATGTTTTTCCACTCTTTACGACGGAGGTTTTAGGTTTAACTTCCTGCTGGGCTTCCGGCACTGGAACTTCCGGAGTATCGGCCACCGCGGTATTTCTTTCTTGTGAGAAAACTATCACAAAGGAAATGAGCGCTATGCCGACGACTGCGGCCGATAGAGATCGTCTCGGCTTTGAAATTCTTACCACAAAGTATTCTCTAATGAGCGCTCCACCGGCACTAATCAGGAGGAGGATAAGCCAGTTGTAATCGTGTCCATAGGTATTAGGAAAATGGTTACTCAGCATGATGAAAATAACTGGCAAGGTGAAATAAGTATTATGAGTTGAGCGGTTCTTGGCATTCTTCCCCCACTCTTGATTCACCGGTTCACCCTTTCTTGAGGCCTCAACCATTTTAAGCTGACGGGGGATAATTCTCATAAAGACGTTGGCCGTCATCCAGGTTCCAAGCATACCTCCCACATGAATGTAGGCCGCTCTTCCGCTTAGGGTGTGAC
>JAEYUK010000165.1 GCA_023432655.1 Pseudomonadota bacterium
GAGTTGAGTATACTTTTGCGGATTAGATTTTCTAAGATCAGAAGCTTCAGCTAAGGACATACCATCCGGAACGTAGCCGTTAAGTGGATCATGGGCCGAAGTTTGGTCGGTCACAAGATCGGGCACGATTCCTTTGTCGTAAACATATTTAAAAAACTCCGAAGCGTTACCAACAACACCTACAGAAAGGGCCTCGCCATCGTTCTTAGCTTTAAGAGCAATTTCAATTGCCTCATCAAAGGTTTTTGCTAAAACATCAAGATATTTAGTTTTAAGACGTTTCTCAATTCGAGTGACATCCACGTCACAACATAAGCAAACCCCATCGGCCATTTTAACCGCAAGAGGTTGTGCTCCACCCATACCACCAATACCGCCAGTAAGAACAAGCTTACCTTTAAGCGTAGATCCTTCACCCCAGTGCTTACGAGCAGCCGCCATGAATGTCTCATAAGTACCTTGCAGGATACCTTGTGAGCCGATGTAGATCCATGAACCAGCGGTCATCTGGCCATACATCATCAGACCTTCGTCTTTTAATTTGTTGAAGTGATCCCAGTTGGCCCAATGAGGAACCAGGTTGGAGTTCGCAATAAGAACCCGTGGACCCTGTGGATTACTTGGGAAGACAGCTACTGGCTTCCCTGATTGAACGATAAGCGTTTCGTTATTTTCAAGATTTTGAAGGGTCTTGATTAAATCGTTCAGGGCCTTGTGGTTACGAGCAGCTTGACCGTTACCGCCATAAACGATGAGGTTCTCACGATCTTCCGCCACATCCGGGTGAAGGTTATTTAGAAGGCAACGAAGAGCTGCTTCTTGGTGCCAGCCCTTACAAGTAAGTTTATCTCCAGTTGGAGGTAGAGGTATGTTTGACATATTTTCTCCTTAGGCCAGTGGTCCAGTGACAGATTCAACTTCATGGACGATCTCTTCGGTTTGAATAAGTTTCGTTAAATTTTCAATATCTTTATGGAAGATGCGGTCATCTTCAATGGGAGCTACGTGCTTACGAACGAGGGCCACGACTTTTTCTACCGCCGGAGATGATTTCATCGGACGGAGGATTTCGAGACCTTGAGTATTACAAAGAAGTTCAATCGCAAGTCCATGTTGAACGTTACTTAAAACTTCGTGAAGTTTTCTTCCGGCAGTGACCCCCATAGAAACGTGGTCTTCTTTATCAGTAGAAGTAGGAATGGAATCGACTGAAGCTGGATGACATAGGTACTTATTCTCTGAGGCCAGCGCCGCCATGGTCACGTGAGCAATCATGAGGCCTGAATTGAGACCAGAGTTCTTAGTTAAGAACGCCGGAAGATCAGAGAAATGCGGGTTCATCATTTTTTCCACTCGTCTTTCAGCGATATTACAAATTTCAGAAAGTCCCATCGCTAGATAATCCATCATGAGGGCCAGGGCCTCACCGTGGAAGTTACCACCAGAGATAACGTCACCTGTTTCAATGAAGACCAACGGGTTATCTGTTACAGAATTAAGTTCGATATTAAGAACTTCTTCTGCGTGACGAAGAGTCTGACGACAGGCCCCGTGCACTTGCGGAATACAGCGAAGGGAATAAGGATCCTGAACTTTTCCATCATCCTTATGGGAGACGACAATTTCTGAGCCTTGAATAATTTTTAAAAGGTTTCTTGAAACATCAAGCTGGCCCGGTTGAGGTTTAAGAATTGAAATACGCTCATCGAAAGCCGCGGCCGTGCCACGAACAGCATCGAGAGTCACGCAAGCAATGATATCAGCAAGCTTCATCACTTTCTTCGCTTCAATGAGGGCCAGAGTTCCGAGGGCCAGCATCACCGAGGTACCGTTAATGAGGGCCAGACCATCTTTCGGGCCAAGCTTTGCGGGTTCTTTTCCGATCTGGTGGATAGCAAAGTCAGAACGAACAACTTTACCTTGATATTCAACTTCGCCTTCTCCGATTAAGGCAAGGGCGATGTGAGACAGAGGAGCGAGGTCTCCAGAAGCTCCCACTGAGCCTTTCTCTGGAATCACAGGATTAATATCGTGGTTAATGAATTCTAAAATAAGAGCGATCGTCTCCGGAGTTACACCAGAGAAACCTTGAATTAAACAATTGGCGCGGGCGAGCATGATGGCACGAGTGATCTCCCGATTAAAAGGACGGCCCACCCCAGTACAATGAGAGCGAATGAGGTTGTATTGAAGTTGCTCAAGATCTTCTACCGCAATTTGCTTTGAGGCGAGAGCGCCAAAGCCGGTATTGATACCATAGACGGGTTTTCCCTTTTTAACGATGTTCATTACGACTTCGCGGGATTTATGCATTTTCTCTAATGCTTTAGCTTCAATTTGAAGCTTCACCTGACCCGGTTTCGCTTTCGCGATGAATGCCAGATCTTCAAGAGTTAAATTAGTACCAGTGAGATTAAAAATTTTCATAATAGGGCGCCTTAACGAATTTTATTAATACGTGAAAGATAATCATTTTGAGGAGCAGAGAAAATATAAGAGCCGGCCACAAGGTTGTTGGCCCCGGCCTGAATGAGGGAAGCTGCATTTTGATCGTTAATGCCGCCATCCACCTGGATTTGAAAATGAGCTCCGTGAGTTTTTTTGAACTCAGCGAGCTCTTTTACTTTATCCAGTACTTCAGGAATAAACTTCTGACCGCCAAAGCCAGGATTTACACTCATGAGTAAAACCAGATCTATCTTTTTTAGAAGATACTCCGGGATAACACTCACAGGAGTGGAGGGATTAAGGGAAATCCCAACCGAGGGATAGAGGGATTTAAGTTTAGAAATCAAGCGGTCATGGTGAGTCACAGCTTCCCAGTGAAAAGTGAAGTTATGAAGTCCCACATCTTTAAAGTTATCAGCGAAAAAATCCGGGTCGGTTACCATGAAGTGAGCGTCGAGTTTATGC
>JAEYUK010000350.1 GCA_023432655.1 Pseudomonadota bacterium
GTGCTACTTAGCGGTCATCATAAAAAAATAGGCGAGTGGCAGTTGGAGCAGAAAAAAGAAATGACCCAGAAGTGGCGGCCTGATCTTTTGAGGAAAGATTAGATCAGCGGAAGTCTTACCGTGAAGGTAGATCCCTTGTTTGGCTCGCTCATCACATTAATTTCACCGCGATGATCCTCTACAATCTTACTTGCGACATAAAGCCCTAATCCCATCCCTCCATAGTTTAAATTTTGGTTGCGTTCAAAGCGCCGAAAGATTCTCATTTGATCTTCTCTTGAAATTCCAATGCCATTATCCTTGATGGAGAATTCGGCAAAATCTTCAAGTTTTTTAGTTTCGATTTCGATTAACTTGCCCTCTCCATATTTGATGGCATTATGAATAATGTTTCTTACGACCTGGCCTATTTTATCTTCATCCCACAATCCAAAAATTGGTCTTGTCTGGTGGAACTGTATTTCACTTTTGGATTTAAGTCTCAAAAGTTCAACACTATCCCGGATGATAGTGTTGAGCTCACTGTGAGATTTATGATGAGTAAAAGAACCCAATCTGATTTTCGAAACATGCACTAAATTATCCACTAGAGCACCAAACTCTTTAATGTGGTCTTGGGCCTTTTCAAGAGACTTTTTGATTGGTGGTGAGGCGTTTTCTAATTCCCGCATAATCAGTTGCATCTGAAGTAGTAACGGAGTGAGAGGAGTTCTTAATTCATGGGCAGAAATGGCAATAAACTCATCTCTGAGATTCAACTGATGATTTAATTCATTCATGAGCTGGATATTTTCCAGGCAAATAGAAGTGCTATCGGCCAGAGCTTCAAGTATTCTTAATTCCTCCGGGGTTGCATGATGATTACTTGCCCAGTAATTTCCTATAGCACCAATCGGTTGCTGCTTACGAATGGGAATCATGACCATACTTTTCACGAAAGTCGGGCGGTACGCGTCTACCGGAACCCTTGAGTCAGAATAGATATCAGGAATAATGACATTTTCCTTATGGAGCATGGCCCAGCCACTAACACAGGCTTCCATCGGAAATCGGAGCCCTTTCCATAAAGGAGAGATGGCGTCTTCATCTACATAATAGCATTTATTACCATCTCGAAGAATAAAGGTGGCGCCATCTGCTCCGGTCAGATCTCGGGCAGCATGACGAATTATTTCAACAATCGTGGGTAAATCCCGAGCGAGCGAAAGTTTTAAAATAACTTTTATAAGCTCTTCAGCAGCATTGTCTCCAACAGGTCTCATGATTAAATCGTACCACTTTAGAGGAGCACTGCCTTCAATTCAGGTGTATTTTAAGGATAACTTTAGGAGAATGTTAGAGATGTTTTAATAAATTAATTGAAGCTATTGTTTTTTTAGTTTTCCCAGTGATGTCCTCTCAAAATTCTGTAAGGACCGAATCTCATCAAATTTTGCCGGAGCTAAGAGAGTCTTGATTTCATTGATGAGATCATCTGAGAGCTGATCTTGTAGAATAAGGAGAACAAGTTTTTTTCCCTTTCTTTCATCATCTTCGATTTGTAGTTCAACTTTTCCATAGAGATTGTTTTCAAAGAGAAAACCTGAGAGTTGATTTTTTAATTGAGGAAGATTTACCAGGTGACCAGCAATCTTATAATCCTCTCCCAGACGTCCTAGATGTTTAAAATGTCCATTAGTAAAGTCTGCCCTGTCGGATGTTTTATAGAACAACTCTTCGTCACAAAGATCCCGTGCCATCGTTACTTGAAGCTTATCTGTAAGAATAAACTGAAGAGTGAAGAGGGCCTCGCTTTTAACCAGTAATCTTTGATCTTCTCCTATCTTTATCTGATGGATGGGTAAGAGTTCGATCTCATCGTTCTCTGGGCGTTTAGCTGAAGCTAATTGAGAGCAAACTTCGCTCATGCCAAAAGTTCGAATGACGGGCCAACCCAGTTTCATGGCCTCTTCTTTAAGCTTCGTGCTTAAGAAATCTCCTCCCACAATAATATATTTTAGTTTTTGGGGTGCCCTGATCCCGCGCTTAACTAGATCATAAAGCTGGGTAGGAACGATGGTTGTGATGGTGGCGTCTTTAATAGTCGGGGGCCAGGTTTCTGGATTCCAATGGCGAGCGTCGATTATTTTATTTCCCAGAAGATGGGCCCGGGCGACTACCGAGAGCCCACCGATGTGGTACACCGGTAAGGAGAGGGCCCAGACATCATCTCTTGTTAGATTAAAGTGATCGTTACTGGCCCTGGCGTTGGCAAAGAGAGCTTCTTTTGAAATGGCATAGCCTTTCACACCGCCAGTGGTGCCCGAAGAAAAGAGAATGAAATGATTTTCTAGCTGATAGGAGGAGAGTCCTCGCAGAATAGTCGGAACTAATTTCTGATACTGAGAATGACAAATAATTTGAGGTTCGGTTTTACCAAAGTCTACATTGAACATAAGTTTTTCCAATTGAGATGACTTATGTCCTTATACATCTTTTGCACACTTCGGAGGTTGGCGGACAAACCCTGATGGTAGTTTCCGTCAAAAAGATTCACTTCTTCCTGATAGAAGCCCGATGTTTGAATCCCGTGGACCAGATCCAGATTACCCTCTCTAAGAAGTTCGCAGTAAGCGTGCCAGCGTCCCAGGTTATGTCCCAGATAGGTGCTGAAGATGATAGGTAGATCTGTTACCGGTTTAAATTCGGCATTGGGTTTATAGACCACATAATCATAGGGAGTCGCCTCTATGAAATCTTTCGCAGTTTTGAGAGGAAGATCTTTCCAATCGCTCTCATAAAGTGGATCTTCGATGTACTCAATAGAGGGAATAAGATCCTCGGGAATTCCTTTCATGAATTTTAAAAACTCAGTCCGCGAAAAAAGTCCATTGGCATCGAGCCTTGTTGGTATTTTATTTTTTAGAGCAGTCAAAAATCCATAATCATCATGGCCTTTGACTTTATATTTTATCGTCGGAGCGAGGTCTTCACCGACACTCCAAAGTTTATGATTCTTTATCGCTTTAGGTTTGGTCCAGTAGAGTTCATGGTCCCTTAAAAGGAAATCGAAGCATTTTTTCTCATAGTTCTTTTCCTGAAATTTAAAAGTCTCGAGGAATTCCTCGACGTTTTTGTCTCCTAAAGTCGTATGAGGAAAGTAATCGCAGAAGGTGGTTTTATTTCCGAGTACTCCTCGTAGTAAAACACCCTCCTGAGGCTTCATGGTGCTCAAGCGGTTATGTACCTTTAGAGGTGTCAGCGAGTAGAGGCTATAGTGAACTTTCATAAATAAAAACCAGACTGAGGATGACGGAGAGAACGACCAGATGAATTCCGGAAAATTTTAATCCTTCATTTAAAGCTGCGCCTTTATTTTTAAAAATAATGAGTGTGAGTTTAAGCGCTGGAACCATGCCCAGGAAAACCCAATAAATCATTTTGAAATCCTGGAAATAGTGGAGAAGAACATAGGGAGCGAAAATCGTTCCAACGATGAAGTACTGATAGGTTCTCTCTGAAAAACGGGTGGCCATGGTGCGTTTTCCCACTTCCATGTCAGTCACACGATCACGGAGATTGTTGACTCCAATCAAGGTTGTGGCCATGAGTCCGAAGATGGTGGCCAAAATAAATGATCCCGCGTTCAACTTCAGAGTGAATAAATAATAGGATCCCATAACGGAAAAAAGGCCAAAGAAAAGAAAGACAAAGAGTTCTCCTAGGCCTCGGTAGGCGAGGGACACTTTTCCACCGGTATAACCGTAAGTGAGATAGAGTGAAACCACTCCCAAGAGGAGAAATGGCCACCCTCCACGAATAATCAGGGGAATTCCGCAAAAGGCGGCAAGGGAGACACAAGTGTAGGCCCAGATTTTTACTGTTTTGATTTCAACAAGACCGGCGGCCGAAACCCTGGTCGGTCCCACTCGTTTAGCATCGGCCCCTTTTTCAAAATCAATCACATCATTAAAAAAATTCGTCGCAAGCTGAATAAAGAGGGCCCCAAGAACGGCCAGCATTAAATACAATGAAACATCGTCCTGAGTAGTGGTTAAGGCATAGGCATAGGCCACGACTGGAGGAATAACACCTGCCAGAAGAGTTTTGGGTCTCGTGGCGAGAAGAAAATTTTTCATAAAATACCTTCATCTTGAAGTAGTTCTTTGAGTTCTTTTTGTCGTTGAAATAAACGGTGCCCACCAGGAAGACCCACTACCGGAATATCATGAGGAAGAATTTTTTCCGAAGCAATCTCCAGGTATTTTTCATCCTGAAGGCCTACAATCCATAGAACCTTTTCTTTATTCTGGGCGATTTCTGGTAAAAAGTTATCTTGTTTACTTAGAAGAAACTTATCAAAAAGATCTGAAGACCTTGAATAGCGCTCATCTGAAAGATTTTCTAGAGGAGCATCATGAGCAAATAGAGGAAGAGCATTCCAATAGGAAAGGAACTCTTTTTTAGTCATGGTTTTAAGCTTTTCTAAAACTGCTACTTCAAAGTTTCTGCGATAAAGCTTTTCTTCCTCAGTCTCAAGACCTGGATGAGAATTCATGATAACTAGTTTTTTAATTTTAAATTGATTCTTATGAGCAATTTCCATCGCAACCCGTGCCCCCATGGAGTATCCGATAAGGACATCTTCTTCAGATACCTTTGGGAAATCATTCATCTCATAAAGATCATGAACAATAACGTCTTCTCTTTTTAAAAAGGAGAAGTCTTCCGGTGAGCCTAAGAAGCCATGAAAGAGGTGAATCACTTTTGCCACTCCCGCAGGAAGGCCTCACTTTGTAAGCGCTCAGGCGAGAGCTCCAGTACCTGCACGAGATTAAAGTCGGAAAGATTTGTACTATAACTAAGTTTTAAACCTTGAGCGATATCTTTAAAGTCATGCTCGTGCTCTAGGACTATGCGCTTATCCAGATTGAGCATATCAAAAATCCGCCCGCCTTTATTATTGATAATGATAAGACGGAGATTGGATGGGATGTCACGAAGACTCGAGAGATCATAGAACGTTGTCACATCTCCCAAAATACAATGGACAGTCTTTTCAGTCCCCATGGCCAGACCAATGGCGGAGGCGAGTTGTCCATCAATACCATTCACACCCCGGTTCCCGAAAACATTTAAATTTTTGGTTTGGGTAAGTTCAAAAAAACGAATGATAAGTGAGTTCCCAAGAAAAACCAGATCATCAGTAGGGATGAGATCGTTAAGCTTTTGACTGAGGCTTATTTCCGCTTCTGGATACTTCTTAATGAGTTCATCTAATCGCCAGATAGTTTCATCGGCCACCGGGTAAGGAAGAATTTTTCTTAATATTTTCCAGAACTCCTGACTCTCAGTCAGAGACTCAGAACTAAAAGGAAGGACTTCCCCAAAAGAGAGACCCGGGAGATTTCTGGAGTCAAAATGAAAGACGGGAAGAGGACCTTTTTCCAGAAGACGCCAAATCTTGGTTAAAGGAGTATGACCGATTCTTATGACTGAATCAAAAAAACCTGCATTAAATAGTTCAATCAGTTTTTTTTCCGTTCTTATATTTGAGAGATCTCTTCCCCCACTTAATGTCTCAGCGTAGAAACTAAGTTTTGTTTCAGCGAACTTTTGAATGAAGGGTCTCATAGATTTATTTTCATGAGAAAAAATAAAGAGAGGTTTTTTTATTTTAGAGATGAATTCTTCAAATGCTTCCAGGCCTTCATGGAATTTTAGTTCCATCTCATGGGGAATGGTATCATCCACTAAAACATTGATGTGAATGGGGTACTCTAGGCCCCTGAGATCCAGAGATTCAAGGTCTTTAATATCTGTTTCGATGTAACTTCTGCGGCAGCTCGTGGTTAAGGCCTCATGATGTATAGTCTGTGGAGATCCTGTGCCGTGGAGTTTTTTCGGGCGGTCTCCCGAGATTAAAATAAGCGGAATTTCTGTGTAGTAGGCTTCGAGCATGGCCGGAACACACTCAGCTACCGCTGTGCCTGAAGTGGTGCAAACAGCAACGGGTAAGGGAGAAATCTTCGCTAGACCTAAGGCCTTAAAGCTTGCGACTCTTTCATCGAATTCAAACTTTATTTTTTCTCCGTCGAAGCACTTTAGTAAATCGTGATTTCGTGCTCCGGTACAGAAGAATACTTTTTCAAAATTCATTTTCATAAGTAATGCTTTCTTACGGTATCTCGTTTTAGATGAATCTCTTCAAGTTCCCGCTCAAACTGAGACTCCGGGACTACTCCGCCTCCGCACTCAATATAAAGATGATTTCCTTCCCATTGAACATTCCTGATGGCGACGATGAATTCTATCGTATCTGAACTCATAAGCCCCATGGCAGAGCCGAAATAGCGCTCAGGGTATTTTCTCCCGTAATGGGATGTCTTTAAAAAATTAAGAGAGGTCTCTTTAGGATAACCACCAAGAGCGGCGGTTGGAGAGAGGATACTCGTGAGTTCGGTAAAATTCACATCGTCTAAAAGTTCACCCTCAATATCCGTCTTTAAATGATCAATAGACTTATAGGGATGAAGCTTTGTTTCTGCCGTTTTAGTAGTTTTCACAAATGGACGAAGTTTTTCTTCAATGTCCTGAATAACCAAATTGTGTTCATGTCGATCTTTCTTGGACTGTAAAAATTCTTCTGCTTTTTCCATTTTGGCGGTTCCGGCGAGGGCAAAGGTTTTAAGCTTTGATCCACTTACCGTATAGAGAACTTCCGGGGTGCTTCCGATAATCCCATAAGAATTATTCCAAAACCCGTAAGGAATACCTGTTCCAAAAGAGAAGGCCCTTTCCATTAAATGGAGAATCGTTTTCTCTTCTTCAAAAACTTCGTAATTTTCCCGGGAAATCAGAACGACCTTTTGAAGTTCTGAACTAAAAGCACCTTTTAATAAGGTAAAATCTTTTTGGTAGAGATCATCGTCATTACCAATTGGGGAAAATGATTTTTCTTCCCGCTCGAAGTAACACTCACTTTTTTTGACAGTGATAGTCTCTTGTGGCCGGTAAGCGAGGTAATTATTAGAGTAGAAATTTTTTAAATAGAAGATGGGGCTTTCTGTTGGAAGAAATTCTTCGACCAGGGTAAAGGTGCCGCCTTTACCAAAAGTGACAGAATCTCCATCGGCAGAGCTTAGGAAGGCCCCTAATTTAAAAAAATCAGCATCACACCAGGTTTTTAAAACTGATTGTGACTCTTTCATTTAATACACCCATGGAAATTTCTCAAACTCAGGTTGTCTCTTTTCAAGGAATGAGTTTCTTCCTTCCTGAGCTTCCTCTGTTCCATAAGCTAAGCGTGTGGCCTCACCAGCATAGACTTGTTGTCCCACAAGACCGTCATCAATGAGGTTAAAACCAAATTTAAGCATTTTGATCGCAGTCGGGGATTTATGACAAATGATATCCGCCCACTCTAAACCCACTTTCTCCAGATCAGCGTGAGGAACAACCTTATTCACCATTCCCATCTGGAAAGCTTCTTCTGCTGAATATTTTTGCTCAAGGAAGAAGACTTCCCGGGCACGCTTTTGACCCACCTGGCGAGCGAGATAGGCAGAACCAAATCCACCATCAAAACTCGCGACTTTGGCATCAGACTGCATGAAAATCGCGTGCTCTTTAGAGGCAATAGTCATATCGCAGACAACGTGAAGAGAGTGACCGCCACCCACTGCCCAGCCAGGGACCAAAGCGATCACGACTTTAGGCATGAAGCGAATCATGCGTTGAACTTCCAGAATATGGAGCCTTCCATGAGCGACGGGCATGCCGGGTTTTGAATCCTTGTATTCATATCCGGACTTACCGCGAACATTTTGATCCCCGCCAGAACAGAAGGCCCAGCCGCCGTCTTTTGACGAAGGACCGTTTCCAGTAATGAGAATGGCACCGACATCGTTTTGGCGGTGAGACCATTCCAGGGCCGTTAAAAGTTCATCCACTGTCTGAGGTCTAAAGGCGTTCCTAAGATCAGGACGGTTGAAGGCGATACGAACAGCGCCGGTATGTTTTGCTTTATGAAAAGTTATGTCTTCAAATTTTACGTCAGTAACTTCATTCCACTGGGACGGATCAAAGAGAGGAGAGATCATAAATTAGGCCTCGTTATTTGCGTAGTAAATATAAGCGATACCACCAAAGACGGGAATGCAGCCGTAGTTAGTGAAACTCATATTCTCCTGCATGATTTCCACAAACTTTCTCCCTGAAGGGAAAGTTTCAGAAGAAGCGATGAGATACTCATAGGCATCTTTCCGGTTAGAGATAATGCCGAAGAGAGGAACGTATAATTTAAGAAGACCAAAGTAGAGTTCTTTATAAGGCTCATTATCCGGCTGACCGAATTCAAGAATATAAACGCCTTTGGAAACCCGGCCTAGCTCTTTAAGACCTAGTCCAAGATTTTCTACGTTTCTGATACCGAATGAGATTGTGGCAATATCAAAACTCTTATCCGCGAAGGGAAGCTTTTGAATGTCTGCTACCTGAAAATGCACTTTGTTGGGATTTGTTTTAGCGCGCTCCAAAGCGTGATCAATCATGCCTTGAGAGAAATCAATTCCTGTTACATTTCCTGAACAATGTTCTTTTAAGGCAAAAGCGATATCACCTGTCCCGGTCGCACAATCTAAGGCCGACTGAGGCTTTTGTTTTAAAGCAGTTTTAATAAACCATCTTTTCCAAAGACGGTGAGTCCCTAATGAGAGGATGTCATTCAAGGCATCGTACTTATGGGCAATATCGTCGAACATGACACGAACGAATTCAGCTTTTGACATGGATTACATCCTTAATTCTTTACCAAAAATAGGAGCGAGTTTTTTTAGAGTAACAATCATTTCCTCAAACTGAGGAATGTTCAGGGCCTGCTGGCCATCTGAAAGAGCGCAGGCAGGCTCTGGATGAACTTCTACGATGAGCCCGTCGGCCCCAGCGGCAACAGCAGCATAGGCCGCATCCGCCACGTAAGGAGTAAGACCCATACTGTGGGAGGGATCCACTAAGACTTTGAATGGAGTATTCTTTTTAAGATAAATGACCGAACCCAAGTCTAAAAGATTTCTAAGTTTGTTATCAAAGGAACGAACACCACGCTCACAAAGGATGATGTTTTTTTCACCCAGATTGAAAAGATATTCGGCAGCCCCTAACCACTCGGAAATGGTGGCACTAAAAGCACGCTTCAAAATCACTGGGCGGTTATAGCGAGAAAGTTCCTTCAGGAGTTCGTAGTTGTACATATTGCGAGCACCCACCTGAAAGACAGAGGTGATTGGTAGAAGTGCTTCAATCTGACGAGCGTCAGTAACTTCAGTCACAAAATCAAATGGGATTTCTTTTTTTAGATTCTTTACAATCTCCATGCCTTCATCTCCCATACCCTGGAAGGATTTAGCATTGGTGCGCATCTTATGAATTCCGCCACGGATAAGTGTGGGACGATTTTCATTCATTAATATGGTCCTTAATTGATTCTCTGATTCTACGGCGCAAGGACCGGCGATCAAAAAGAGTTCATTAGGACGAAAGTTCAAACTGTTTGTTTCCATAAATGGGCCTTATAAGACTTCTCGAATTAACACAGGTTTAACTAATTTTCCTCTTATTGGAAAGCGTAATCGTCCCCATTTCTCCTAGACATTGTCCCCTCTGGTGGGCTAATCATTTGTTTTATTTCAATTGGATATTTATGGGTTTTCCTGTCTCTTGTTATATCGGTCTTGTACACGGACCAATTCGCTCTAAAGATGGATCTGAGATCACCACTTCAGTGACGAACTTAGATATTCACGACATTGCTCGTTCAGCTCGGACTTTTGGTTTTAAACGGTATTTTTTGATAACCCCGATCAAGAACCAACAAGCGATGGTAAATAAGATCCTGGGATTCTGGGAGACGGATTCTGGACTGATTTACAATCCAGACCGCAAAAATGCCCTGGCCGAAGCGGAGGTTATTGATTCTATAGAGCTTGCCGTCGCCAAAATCACTGAGATCGAAGGGAAGAAGCCATGCGTTGTAGTGACGGGGGCCAACTTTGAATCCTATGATGGGCAAGAAAAAGAGCTGATGCGTAAGTTACAGCTTGACGGCAACCCTATGTTCTTGTTATTTGGTACAGGATGGGGATTAACTGCTCCGGTTGTTGAACAGGCCGATTTTCGGCTAGAGCCTATTTTTGGCATAGCAAATGACGGATATAATCATTTGTCTGTTCGTTCAGCAGTCGCAATTTATTGCGACCGACTGGCCCGAGCCTCTGGTCTTTAAATATTTTCCCGTCCCTCTGACACCAAAGTGATGTGAATGGACGGATACGTTGTGGAGACGTTATGAATTTGATTGATCTTGTTGAGAAGAAGTACTCAAACCCGAATGCAGAGAAAATCTCTACTTTCAGAACTGGTGACACGATTGAAGTTGCTGTTCGTATTAAAGAAGGTGAGAAGACTCGTATTCAGAACTTCCAAGGTGTATGCATTGCTATGAAACACCCAGGACAGATGAACGGTCACTTCCGTGTTCGTAAAATTTCTGATGGTATCGGTGTTGAGCGTGTTTTCCCATTCCATTCGCCAGCAGTTGAAGGTGTGAAGGTTATCGCTCGCGGTAAATCTCGTCGCGCTAAGCACAACTACTTACGTAATAGAACAGGTAAAGCTGCTCGTATTGCTATCGATTACTCTCGTTAATCAAAAGCGGATTCAAAGCTACAAGGGCCCCTTTTGGGGCCCTTTGTATTTCTGGTATTTAAAATGAAATCACTTCTTATCTTCTTCCTTTTTATTCCTCTAAGTTTTGCTCAGTTTTCTCCCGAACTTCCTACAGAAGATTCTGAAGTGGTTCCGGTGTTAGTAAAACCCGAGGAGTCAGTGGTTGAGGAAGTAGTGAAAGAGGCAGAGCAGATTTCTTCACCGGAAGTCGCTCCATCTAAAAAACTTACAACCCAAGATTTAAGGGGCGATTCTCTCGGAACGGTCCTTATTGGATATCAGTTTCTTACGACTTGGATTCCTTCTAAATTAACATTTTCCTATACTCACATTTTTAATGAGCGTTGGTCACTGGAAGGGGAGTATTCCGGAGGGAGTATTAGTTTCCCGGTGGTAGGCATTGATTTAGGTAAGATCACCGAAAAGCGCTACTCCCTTCATTTCAGGCGTTATAGCGGGAATTCTTTTCACACGAGCTTCGGTTTAAGTTATAGCGAGTTTCAGGCACGCCTAGGCAGTGACTTCCTGGATGATATGGGAAATGAGATTAGATCAAGCTTTGAAGTGGAGAATCTTGGGGTCACGGCCGGTTTAGGGAACCGCTGGCAATGGGAAAATGGTTTTACGTTCGGGATTGATTGGGCGCGAATTAACATTCCTATCTTCGAAACTGCGGTCAGCGATAAGGTCTTAAAACAAATTGATAAAGGCGATAGCGGAGACGTAAAAAAAGTTATCCGAACTTTTAACCGCATACCTACCTTTGTTCTTCTGGGTGTGAATCTAGGGTTTACTTTCTAGACGGAAAGAGTCCATTTATTGTATGACCAGCACACAATGCTGGAACTAAAACTTATCTCTGAATACCCTCATGAAATTATTGCCACTGATGAAGTAGGGCGTGGACCTTTAGGGGGCCCGGTTGTGGTTGGGGCCGTTCGCCTTTTGATCGAAGACAAGGAAGCTTTTAAAAAACTTCTGCGCTTTCTAAAAACAAAAGGTATTCAAGATTCAAAAAAACTCTCTTCCTTCGATCGACTTCTGATGCTCGAGAAATTGGGAATTGCGCTGTCCGATTTTCGCCAAAAATCTCTGGTTGATATTAAAGGGCTTAGGATTAATTACGTGACCTGGGAGATGGATCACACAGTCATTGATCAGGAGAACATCCTGGCCGCTAGCCTTCGAGGAATGAAAGAAGCAAGCCTTGCTCTTTCAGAATGGAAAAATAATAAGACCTCTATTTTAATTGATGGCCACATGAAATTCAGATGGGGCACAGATGTATCTCCCTGGAATGAACACCCCATAATTAAAGGTGATTCGAAATCTTTACTTATTGGTCTGGCTTCCATCATCGCTAAAGAAAAGCGCGATGCTTACATGAGAGAGATGGATGAACTATACCCGCAATATGGATTTGGCCGGCACTTTGGATATCCCACTAAAGAGCACCGACAAGCGATTGAGACATTCGGACCTTGCCCTATCCACCGAAAGAGTTTTAAAGGCGTTAAAGAATACGTCGGGGCTTAAGAACGAAATTCATTTTTCTAAAGTCTTCCATGC
>JAEYUK010000235.1 GCA_023432655.1 Pseudomonadota bacterium
TATGTGTATAAGACACAGATAAAACAGTCACCACCAGGACAAGCCTTGGAAGGCCTACGGTTTCTTGTGGAACTGATTCTACTCTCACTGGAATTGATTCCCGCATCACCGACTGCTTTCAAAAAAATAGCGACAAATCTTTGTGGGAAGGTTTCCGTTTTGGCACAAGTGGCGAAGGCACCTGGAAGCTTGTGAGTTTAGTGAATAATCAAGAAGTGTGGCTTGATAATACCACGGGTCTGGTGTGGTCAGATGTCTTGACGACCACCAACTGGTGTCAGGCGGCGGGGAACGATGAACTACCTCAGGGAAGTACGACTGTTAACTGCAGTGATTTAATGGAGCAAAAAAGAATCTGTCAGGATTTAAATATTGAGGGTCTCGCTGGAAGAATTATCTGGAGACTTCCGACGCGAAATGATTTTCTTCTCTCTGATTTAAACGGCGCCCGCTTTGTCTTAAAAGCTGAAACGCCGGGAACAGGTCTTTGGACAGCGACTCTTAAAGGGACTTCCGCTGACCGAAGTGAAGCCTGGATTTATCATTCCCAAGACGGAACTCTCTCTTCCGGAAACCTCTCCACCACCCATCAAGTGCGCTGTGTGGGAGCTCCTGCCCGCTAATGGATATCGTAAAAATCCAAGAAAAGATTCTGGATGAATTAGAAAAGGGCCACCGGGCCCTTCAGCGCTTCACGACCCAGGAACTTACCGAACTTGATCGCCTCTTAAATGAGGCCCTGGAAAAATCTGATTGGCCCCTTATGGAGAAGGCATTATGCCTGATTGAGCATTCCGCCGCCCTTCATGGAAAATTTGAACCAACACTTTTAAAAGTATTAAACTCTCCTATTCCCGATCACCTCCTGGTTTTCGCTCTCAATAGTTCCGCCCGACACATAATCGATGCCCATTTTCAAAAAGGTCACCGACTTGAGTTCGCATTTTTAGAAACTCTCAAAAAACACCTCTTCCACTCGAATCCGGAAGTGGTTGAGTGGACTCTTCGGTTGATTGAAAGTTCCGGCAGTCAGGGTATATATTTTTTGAGGGAATTTGATAAAATTAAACCACCCCCGTGGAAATGGTTTAATCCCCACCAACGGGCCGTGCGTGAAATCATCACGCTTCTTGAAAGAAGATGGAGCCCCAGTGAAAAATCCAAATCTTGATCCCAATAAGGCCCTGGACCGCATCCGCGAAATTGAAAACACCGTGGGCCAGCCTAATTTTGATCTTGAGCAAAGAGAAGATATTAAAGTTCAAATTCGAGTCAATGAAGAAGTGGGTCCTGCCCGCTTTCGTCCCGATCCCCTTATCCCCGGTGGATATATTGCCAACTCCTTAACAATTAGGGCCATGCGTCCGGACATTTTCGTTCTGGGCGACTCTTTGGAAGATTTCTCCACTCCCTATGCATGCGCCTGCGGGGAGGAGCTTGATCTTCAGTTCTGGAAGATGTGCCCTTACTGCGCTCGAGAAATCAGCTCCTGAGGTTTTGACTCCCAGAGAAAAAAAGTCCACAATTAACTTATGCTTATAGTTCAAAGATTTCATTCTATTCATGAAATTGATCCGGAATTTATTCCGAATATAGAAGTCCTGCTCCAGGAAGATGTGGCAAGCTTTGCGACTCTAGTCCAGCGCCATGATGGGGCACCGGAAGGTCATGTCTTCACCTATTTCTTATTTTTTGGTCCCACTCAGAATGCTCCCATTGGCTTTGCTCAACTGTGCTTAAAACCCATTCCTTATCAGGACATCATTCCTTGGTACAAGCGGATGAACTTTTGGAATAAAGACCGGGATCACTGGAAACAAATGACCTGGGAAATTGGAGACGGCAGTGCAGGCCTATGTGTTTTTGATCCTCGCTTTGCCCGTTCGGGAAAAGAAAAAGTTCAGGAACTCATAAGAGAGTATGAGGCACGGGAAGATTTAGTCGCGAGTGAACTCTATCTCATTAAAGGTCTTCAGGATTTTTCCATGACCTTAAGTGAGACAAAATGGAGTAAAGAAATTTACGTTCTGGAGCCCCTCACTAAGGCTTCTAAGAGCTATCAGGATTATCTGATGGGTCTTGATCACGAGATCAGAAAACAAATTAAAGACAGCTGGCGCGAACTTCATAAGCAAAGTGGCATTGAGCTCGGAGACTATCCTTCTCCTCTGGAAACTCCTAAAACTCTGCCCATTCCGGCCGAACAGCTTGAGATCTGGAATCAGTGGGGAGCTCAGGTTCTGACTTTTGAAAAAGATCTGCAAGTCTTAGGATGCCTTCTCGTTCTTAAAGGAAAAAATGGCAACATCTTCTTTGAGCCCTTTCCTTTTGAACCAGAGGGAGAGGCCTTAGTTAACGATGAACTTTACACCCAGTACGCTCTTTTAAAATTCTTTGAAATGCCAGAGATGAGAAAGTGCCATATGATGAAATTTGGCTCGAAGCTTGTATTTGAAGAAAAAGAAGATTTAAAATTTTTCCAATCTCAGGGCTTCCAGTTAAAAACAGTGGTTCGCCAGTTCCAATCCAAAGTGCCAGAAATGGTGCGCCCTCTATGACAGAAAACGAGTGGATCTTTAAGGTTGTCGATTCTTTCTACCAAAAGGCCAAAGTCGACGTCTTAATTGGCTACCACTTCCGGGTGATCAAAGACTTTGATACTCATATCCCAAGAATCGCTTCCTTCTGGGAATTGCAACTTCTGGGAAAATCCAGTCGTCCCATTACAGAACCCTTTGACGTGGCCAATCTTCACATGGCGATGGGCATTCACCGGGGAGAACTCGGGCGCTGGCTCCTCCTCTTTCGAAAATCTCTTAAAGATGAGACGGAAAAGCATCCTGAGATGAGAGCTTTAAGTGAGGATTGGGAAGTGAAACTACAATTCTTCGAAGGGGTTTTTAAGAGGCTTTTGTCGTTTTCAAGTTAGGACTTCTGCCTTTTTCAAGTTGAGACCTCTGCCTTTTTCAAGTGAGACCTCTGCCTTTTTCAAGGCTTCTGCGCTTTCAATTCATTCTCTACAAACTTCTCTAAAATCGGCTCCCCCGCCACATCATCTAACAGCCAATTATGGAGATAATAACCTCGGACCTTTTTAGCGGCATAGATCGCCTGCTCCTGGGAGAGAAACTCCACAGCGAGGATTTCCATCCCTTTTACATTCACAATAAACACATTCTGACACCCTTCCGGATACTCGGTACAGCGGATGATTTCATCTCCCTTGGGAATAATCACCTTAACAGTGGGATCGGCTTCCTGGGCCAGGGCGAGAAGCGCATCCTTGGTATACCTGACTTCTTTTGTGCAAGATGCGCTTAGTATCGACAAGAGACCCAGAAAAAGGGGAAATAAGTATGTTTTCATGATTAAAGTTTAATCGAATCTACGTTAAGGACAAGTATGTTTAAACTTCCTCAAAAGTTCCCCCTGACCTTTACTGAATCCCAGGGAAAATTCCAGGACCTCTACTCACCTAATGACGGAAAACTCTTAACTTCCATCCAGCAAGGGACGGAAGAAGATATTTATTTCATTCTCGCCTCTTTAAAAAAACTTCAGTGTGAAGCCCAAAAACTTAAACCTTATGATCGCTCTCGCATCTTATTAAGTGTCGCCCGGGATTTAAAAGAGCAAGTGGATTATCTTGCTTGGGTGATAGCTAGTGAAGGCGGAAAACCTTTAAAGGACGCCAAGGTTGAGGCCCAACGGGCCATCTCCACTCTGGAACTTTGTGCCGAAGAAACCTTAAGACTCACCGGTGAAGTGATTCCCATGGAAAGAACACCCGCCGGCAAAGATCATCTCTCCTTCACCCTTCGCGCACCCATAGGCCCGGTCCTTGCGATCTCAGCTTTCAATCATCCTCTGAATCTCATCGCCCACCAGGTGGGTTGTGCTCTAGCGAGTGGAAACTGTGTGGTCTTAAAACCTGCTTCCTCCACTCCGATTTCCGCTCATCTACTCTGGGAAGCTTTTAAAAAAGCGGGCCTTCCGGAAAATATTTTTCAAGTCATCACCGCCGATGTGGCGCTGATTGAAAAACTCGTCTCCTCACATGAATTTCATTTTGTGAGCTTCATCGGCTCCGCCAAAGTGGGTTGGGAGATGAGAAAAAAAATCGCCAAAGGCACTCGCCTCTCTCTGGAACACGGAGGACAAGCTGCCGCCATCGTTCGAGAGGACGCAGACATTGAGGCCGCCACCACCGCTTTAGTTAAAGGAAGCTTCTATCACGCGGGCCAGGTCTGTAT
>JAEYUK010000238.1 GCA_023432655.1 Pseudomonadota bacterium
TCGGGATAGATGCGATAAGTGCTTCGGCTTCATGCGAATAACGATCTTTATCGATTTGGACCCGGGAGGATTGAACGGCGAAACCTTTTGAGTCATTCAAGGTTCTAAACTGAATTCCTGCACGATCAGCGAGGATTCCCATCATTCCACCAAGAGCATCAATCTCTCTTACGACCTGGCCTTTACCCACTCCACCAACTGAAGGGTTGCAAGGAGCCGAACCCAAACCAATACCAGGTATAGTAATGATCGCTATATTTAATTTGAACTGAGAAGCTATGTAAGCCGCTTCGATCCCAGCGTGGCCACCGCCAACTACAATAATGTCGAAGTTATTCATCTTTTCCTCGAAAATGTTCCACGTGGAACAATTGCTACGCCCCACGTCCTGTGTTCTATTTTCCGATGCAAAAATTTGAGAAAATAGAGTTTAAGATTTGGTCTGGAGAAACTATACCTATGAGTTCTGAAATACAATGCCCCATAGCATTTAATTCTTGCGAAAGAATGGCGACATCGTTTTCAAGCGAGCTAAGTTCTTGATAATTCGTTAATACCTGACTAGCATGTAATATTAAGTGCTTATGTCTATCCAATAATATTGGTTTAGAAGAGATTTCTTTTAAATATTTTTTGTTTATTAGCCGTTTTAAGTCCCGCTCCCATTCTTGAGAAGCATTTCTTAAATCCACCGCCCCTATAGAACCAAGGGCCGGATAGAGTGCCACTAATTTATTTCTTTCTTCCTTAAAACCTGGGAGATCAGCGTGAGTAAAAAGCATTAAATCGAAATGTTCTTCCATCAGTTCTGCAAAACCGTCAACGATCTCAAAAGGGTTAATGAGAAGGATAGAATAAAAACTTTCGTTAAGTTTCTTTCTGGTTCGTCTGATTCCCTCTGATTCAATCATATCTTCCGATTCGCGAATTCCCGCAGTATCAATGAGCTTATACTTCACACCTTCAATTAGAATGGTTTCCGTTAAATAATCACGAGTGGTACCGGCAATATTTGAAACAATTGCTCTCTCTTCTGAGAGGAGGAAATTGAATAAAGAGCTCTTACCTGAATTAGGAAGACCGGCCAAGACAAGTTCTGGTTGAATCAGATTGTGATCCATAGGTTGAACTCGTTTAACTAAGGCCTGAAACTTTTTTGAAAACTGATTGAGAGAATCATCGAAATGTTTTTTGGCCGCTTCCTCTCCAATATCATCGGAAAAATCAATCGAGAGTTCTAGAGCTGCCTTATGTTTTAGAAATAGATCAAAGAGTTCCTGATAAGCTTCCTGAAGATTCCCGCTTAAGAGCGATAACCCTTGGTCCAGAGCATAACCTGAATTAGCGTTTAAGAATAAATCCAGGCCTTCCACCTGGGAGAGGGTTAATTTCTTATTTTTTAACGCCCTATAGGTGAATTCTCCAGGGGAAGCCAGGGTACACCCACCCTCTTTAATAAAAAGGTCAATAATACGCTCTACGTTGAGCGTATTTCCATGAACCGAAAGCTCCAAGATATTTTCCCCGTTATAGCTATGGGGGCCTTCAAAATAGGTAAAACAGAGGTCATCAAGTATCTGCCCCTGTAGGACCAGTTGGGTGTAATAAACCCGGCGTGGTTCTATAGGACCGGCCAGGTTTTTCTTAAAAAAAGGGGAGAATTGAGAGAGATTTTTAAAACCGGAAATCCGGATGACCGCCATCGCTGCATGAGCAAGGGTACAAGTGCTGCAAGCAATGATCGGTCCATCCGAATAAAGAAACTTCATACTACAACAGGTGACTTCGTCGCTTTAGAGTTAAACACCATCATCTGCTGAAGAATACCGAAGATAGTTGAAACAAAAATATACAGAGATAAACCAGAAGGTAGATCTTTCATAATCACACCGAAGACGAGTGGCATGAAAAGCATCATCTTCTTCTGCATTGGATCTGTAATAGTATTCGGAGTTAGCTTCTGTTGAAGGAACATGGCCCCTGTCATTAGAACTGGTAATACATAATATGGATCTTTATTTGATAGATCGTGAATCCATAACATGAATGGAGCATCCACTAACTCTACCGCTGAATAGAGAACTTTATAGAAGGCGAAAAACACTGGCATTTGAAGAAGAAGTGGTAAACATCCGCCTAAAGGATTGGCTCCAGATTTACGGAAAAGTTCCATGCTCTCTTTCTGCATTCTTTGAGGATCATCTTTGAACTTCTCTCTGATCTTAGTTAATTCAGGTTGAACCAACTGAAGCTTTTTCATGGAAACAAAAGACTTATACTGAAGTGGGAATGTGATAAGTCGAATAAGAAGTGTTAAAAGAATAATTGAAACACCCCAGTTCGGGATAAATGTGTAGAAGAACTGAAGACCTTTTAAGATCCAGACAGCGAAGAACCCGAAGAAACCAAAATCCACTGACTGATTTAAATTGTGCCCTAGGGCCGTAAGATCGTTATATTCTTTTTTTGCGAAGACCACGCCATAAGAAAGTTCGTTTCCAGCAACGTTAGAGTACATTGAAAAAGTTTTATCAGCGCCTAAACGATAAAGAAGTGGAGAAGCTTTTTCAAAATAGGTAGCAAATAAATGATAATTAAAATCAATACCGGCCCACTTAATAGCACGGTCACCAGTATCTTCCTCACCTACTATTTCACGATTTAATTCATCAGTGTAAAAAGCAAAAACTCGCTCCTGACCATTCTCAAGCTTCTTGTTTTCACTCTTATAAACGAAACGATATTTAAATGCTTTTGGTGAGTTAACTTTAAAACCAATTGTTCCGTTCTCGTTGATAAGAACTTTAACCGTTGCTTCGTTAGCAGCGTTCACAAACGTATTGTCATCAGAACCTTTTGCAAAACGAAGAGTTTCAAATCCACGGCCGAAATCAAATTCAACTCTCATTGGAGATTCTGAATCAACAGTGTTTTTAAAAGTAAAAGCGGTTTGAGGATTTTCGAAGTTTTTTACTGATAAAGAGTTATCAAAAGTTACGGCTACCCCTGCTCCACTAACAGTATAAGTTTCAGCTGCGACTGGTTCTATAGGACCAGACGTAGCTGTTTCTGAAGCGGCTACTGGAGCAGTTTGCTCGGTTGTTACTGTTGGTTCTATAGGGGCGGTAACCGGAGTTTGAGGAGGAGCAAAGTAATATTGCCATCCAAAAAGGATAATACCTGAAAGAACCACTGCTACTAAAGCGTTACGCTGCTCTGAACCCATTTATACATCTCCAATACGCGAAATAATTAGGGCACGGGGTCGTGCCCACCCGGATGATACGGATGACATTTACAAATACGCCGACATGAATACCACAAAGCTTTTCCGAAGGAAAACTTCTTAAAGCACTCTCTGGAATATTGCGAGCATGAGGGATAAAAACGACAGTTTGACCCAAGAAAGGGAGAGAGACAAATTTGATAAAATCTGATGAAGATATCAGCGAGTTTATTCATTTTGGCGAACAGAGTTGGCGTGCTAATCGTGCAAAAGCTTCTCTTAATTGAATTTCAGAATCAGGTGTTTTAATTATGACAAACAGCATATCAATGGGTAATGCCCGCAGCTCAGCATTTAACCGATACTCTTCTCTTAGAATTCGCTTAAAGCGATTTCTATCGTGGGCCTTACCAATTTTACGTGAAATACTGTAACCGATTCGTGAATGGAGGGAATTAGTTCGCGAAGGTTTGTAAAAACAAACTAAAGGGTGAACAAAGCCACGCGAGCTTTGTTCACGAAGATATTCAAAATCTTTTTTTTGGGTAAGTTTGAGAGATTTAGGAAAGCCAAAAGTGGCAGAACTCATCTCTTAAAATTACTTCGTACCTGTAGAAACAGTTAACTGCTTACGGCCTTTAGCACGACGACGGCTGATAACTTTTTTACCACCGGCAGTTGCCATTCTTGCTAGGAATCCGTGGTCACGAAGTCTTTTAAGTTTCTTTGGCTGCCAAGTTCTTTTTTGCATACTCATATTGAGATCCTTCGGAAAATAACTTTTGTAAATTTTTCGGAATGTCCTTATTACAGGAAATTTGCGCTCGGGTCAATAATATTTGTAAATCATGATTAACAGTAAGGTCTTGTAAGAGGCCCACCATTGATTATCATCTGGGGAAGTGTTACCACTCTTAAGCTTTTTTAAACCTTTCTCAAGAAAATTTATATAAAATGACTCAAAAGTTTCCTTTTAACCATTTTCTAAAACTAGACGGACTATCAGAAGGACCAGCTCAGCCGGTCAAAGAAGTGCACCCGATCATTATTCAGGAAGCGGTTAAATCCTTTAGTTCTCCTAAAGAATCCAAGGCGTTATCAGAAGAATTCACAACTGATGAGCTAAAAACTATTACTGATGCTCTTTTAGAAAACATCAAAAGTCTCATCAGCCCTAATAAGTTTCACGCCTATTTTGCAAATTCTTTCACTGTATCTGCTATTCAAGAGCAGTCGGTAGAAGTCGTCGTCACCACCAGCTTTATCAAAAAGGTTGTGGAGAACCAGTACTCGGAAACTTTAAAACAAGCGCTTCTGGATATTTTAGGAAAAGAATACGCCATTAATATTCAGGTACTCGGCACACCATCAATGAGCCTGAGTTCCAATAATGAAAACATTCTTCATTCTCTAAAAAACAAAAAGAACGATTCAGTCAAAAACACGACCTTCTTTATTGAAGATCTTGAACCTACTAAAGATGATCTTTTTAAGGCCATTGACTCACAGGTCATTGAGCACCAAAACGGCAATACTTCGAATCAAATTGATTTGAATAAAACCTTTAATAATTTTATTACTGGTCCTTCTAATAATATTGCTCACGCGCTGGCCATGGCGGTAGCGAAAGAACCAGGCAAGACTTATCCAGCTCTCTATATATATGGCGGTTCTGGCTTAGGAAAAACCCATCTCATCCATGCTATTGCCAATTATGTTCAGGCCCACAAGCCAAGCATGAGAATCTGTATCATTTCCGCCAACCGTTTTCAGAATGAGTTGGTAGAAAACATTAAAAATAATCAATCAATTGAATTTAAGAAAAAATATACTGAGAACACCGATATTCTGATCATTGATGATATTCATGAGTTGAAAAATAAAACAGCAACTCAGGAAATGTTCTTCCACATTTTTAATGAACTTATCAGCAAAGGAAAACAGCTCGTTTTTACTTCTGATAAGACGCCTAAAGAAATTGACGGAATTGAAGACCGCATCCGAACTAGGCTCTCCTCTGCCCTACCGGTAGAGATTCAACAACCGGACCTTGAAACCCGTATTGCCATTCTTAAAAAGAAAGCTATTGAGAAAGACGTCTACTTAAGTGATGACGTAGTTAATTTAGTCGCAAAATGTGTTAAGAATAACATCCGTGAACTCGAAGGTTGTCTCATAAAGCTAGGTGCCGTCACTTCCATTTTAAAAGTAGATATAGATCTCGAAATGGCCAAGGAGCATCTAAAACTTAGCGAAGAATTAGAAAATCAAAAGAATGTCACCATTGAGTCTATTACGAAGACAGTGGCAAATTACTATAAGATCCCTCTTGGGGATATTCGCGGCAAGGCCAAGACCAAGGAAGTGGCCCTACCACGTCAAGTCGCCATGTACCTTATTTCTAAAATGATTAAACCTACTCTCAAAGATAATGGTCATTACTTTTCTGGTCGCGACCATTCAACCGTTCTTCATGCCATTAAAACCATCACAGACCGTATTAAAACTGATGGTCAACTGGCACAACAAGTTCTCGATATCGAAAAACAACTCTAAGTAATGACTATCCACTGCTTTTAAATGTGAAGGGATTTATCCCCAAGTGGATAGGTCGCGCCTTTCTATCAACGGCCTATGTAAAAGGCCCCACGGCCCATCCACGGCCTTTTGTCATTTACGGCCCTGCAACAATCATCAATCCACGGCCCCACGGCCTCCACAGTGGACAGGCCGTTGATCCACGGCCCATCCATAAACAATGTTAATAACTTTGTGGATAAAATGAGTAGTCAAGGCCCTTTTCCACGGCCAACATTAAGGGTCAAAAATAATTTTCCCCATTTTATCCCAGGCCGCAGTAAATGGATCAAAGTTTTCAACGGAAACAGCTGGATATACGAATCAAAAATGAGGGGGCCTAGAAATAAGCGTTGATTAATTTTGATAAAATTGAGGGTAACTAGCGATAATTTAAGGCCTGGCCAAAATGTATCAACACTGTCCCAGGTATTATTATATAAGAATATAAATACATATATATAGGGAAGAGAAATTAGTTAAAGCAGTTCACTTGAAAATCCCTGAGCGACAAGCTAAAACCTTCCCTTAATCGAGGATTAAAATGAAATTAACTATTCAATCTCAATTATTGAGAGATGCTATTAATAAAGTACTTTCTGTTGTCGACAAAAAGAACTCTCGTCCAATTCTCACTAATTGCTTAATCAGATCTCAGGGTCAAAAGTTAGAGTTAATTGCAACTGACCTGGAAGTATCGGCTAAGATTATTTTAAACGCTAAAATTGAAGGTGAAGGAAGCTTTTGTATTAACAGCAAAAACATTGCTGATATTTTAAGAGAACTTCCTAACGATGATGTTGTATTAAATGTTGATAACAACAACCTTTTAAATCTTTCTTGTAAAAATATTAATTATTCACTTTTAATTACAAGCGCAGATGAATTTCCACAATTAAGCTTCCAGAACCAGAGTTCTGAATTCCGTTTAAAAACAAAACAAGTCGCACACATTATCAATAAAACTTCACATGCTATTTCAGTCGATGAAACAAGATTGTACCTTAACGGTATTTATCTCCAGATGATTGATTCTAAACTTAGATCCGTGGCAATTGATGGTCACCGTTTAGCATTGTTAGATACTCACGAATTTATTGGCGATAATAAGTTTTTAAGTGATGGAGTAATTGTTCCTAGAAAAGGTATTTCTGAACTTAAAAAGATCGCTGATACCTACCCTGAGGATGAAGTCACCATTTCACTTGATGACTCTTTCATGTTTGTTAATGCACGAAATGAGTACTATTTATCAATCCGCCTCATTGCTAGAGAATATCCTAAGTACCAGACGGTAATTCCTTCTAAGACAACAAACCGTTTTCATATCGACCGCAATGCCATTTTGAATGCTGTTAAGAGGATCAAGATCCTTTCTAATGAGAAAACTAATGGTGTTAAACTCAACATTCAAAAGAATGAATTAATCATCTCCACCAATCACCCGGCCTTAGGTCAGGCGATTGAAACTCTACCTATTAGCTACGATGGTAAGGCCACTGAAATTGGCTTTAACGCCAAATATCTGATTGAGAGCCTATCTGTCCTCAATGAAACAGATGTGACTTTTGAGTTTAACAATGAATTAAGCCCAGTTGTTATTAAGTCGGATGATCTTCCTGAGTTTTTGGGAATCATCATGCCACTTAAGCTGTAATTGTGGATGAATTGTTGGAAAATTAAAAAATTACAGGCCCAGAATTTTAGAAATCTCAAAGATAGTATTTTTGATTTTTCACCTGGAATTAATTGTATCTTGGGGCAGAACGGAAACGGCAAAACGAATCTTTTAGAAGCTGTTTATCTGCTAACTAATAAAAAATCATTTCGTAAAAACACTGATTATTCACAGATGATCAATATTGAGGGGGAAAAACCTGAATTGATTCTTCAGTCTGTCTTTCAGAACGAAAATGAACTTCTACCCTACTCTCTCCGGATGAGTGATTCATTAGAAGAGCGTTTTCTTAATAATAAGCCTGAGAAAAAGTTAACGCCTTCCTCTTCCGTTTTTATTAACCCATTTGATTCTTATCAGTTTCATACCAGTAGCACTTTTAGAAGACAGTGGTTTGATAGTCATATTTCATTAGGAGATAAAGAGTATCGCCAAATCCTGACGCGTTTTCAGAAGTCGATGAAGTTTAGAAACTCTATCCTCGCCTTCGGTGGTAAAAACGCTTCGATGCAATTACGGGCGATCGATGAGCAGGTAAGCGAGTATTCTGAAATCATTACCCGTAAAAGACACGAATTCCTGGAAACCATTAACCAGTTTATTACCCCTACTTTTAAATCCATATTTTCGGAAGATCATGCTCTGGAATTGACCCTGGATAGCATGTTTGTGCATTGGGACCGCAAAAGGATCTTTGACTTCTATCGTCACCAGGAAAGTAATGACATAAAAGCTGAAGTAACCCAGGTGGGAATTCATAGGGACGACTTCATTTTCAGCTTTGATGGACTCAACGCGTTCGAATTCTGTTCTTTAGGCCAGCAGAAAATGGCCTTTCTAAGCTTGATATTTGCTTATATTGAGCTTTTTCGGTATAAATTTACGTCTTATCCCATTGTCCTAATTGATGACGTTTCCGGCGAATTGGATAGCCAGAGATGGAAAAATTTGGTCCAATACTTGGAAACAAAAAACTTCCAAGTTTTGATAACCACAGCAAATGAAAGTTTTGGGAAAGAACTGGAAAAGATCCCTGAATCTAAAAAGTTTTATATTGAACATGGAACGCTCAAACACCATGGATAGGAGCATCTGAATGAATCAAACTCCTGATTCTATTTCTAAAGTAAATACTGAATACAACGCTAACCAGATTAAAATTCTTGAAGGCTTAGAAGCCGTAAGAAAACGCCCGGGTATGTACATCGGGGATACTGGTTTCCGCGGTTTCCACCACTGCGTGTATGAAATCGTGGATAATGCTGTCGATGAAGCCTTGGCCGGTTACTGTACAGAAATTAAAGTTACCATTCACGTGGATAACTCTTTATCTGTTGTGGATAACGGACGCGGAATTCCCACTGACATAGTTGAGAGCGAAGGTGTTTCAGCAGCTGAAATCGTTTATACTAAACTCCACGCTGGCGGTAAGTTCAATGAAGAAGGTGGAGCTTATAAAGTTTCCGGTGGTCTTCACGGTGTGGGTGCTTCAGTAGTTAATGCCCTCTCAAAGTGGGTAAAGCTAGAAATTAAAAAGCACGGAAAAGTACACCGCTTAGAATTCGCTCATGGTGTAGCTCAGGCGCCACTTAAAGTAATTGGTGATTGTGATCCGTCTGATACTGGTACTACTGTTACCTATAAATCAGACAACGAAATTTTCGAAGTACATGAGTATAACTACGATACCCTTGCTAACCGCTTCCGCGAGATGGCCTTCCTTAATAAGGGTTTAAAAATCTCTATTACTGATGAACGCACTGATAAAGCTGAAACCTTCCACTATGAAGGTGGATTAGGTGAATTCGTTCAATATTTAAATCGTGCAAAAACTCCTATTCATAAAGAGCCAATCTACTTCTTCCAATCACGTGACAATTACGAAGTTGAAGTGGCCATGCAGTGGACCGATGGTTATACCGAAACCATGACTTCTTACGCCAACAACATTAACACTCCCGAAGGTGGAGTGCATGTTTCAGGGTTTAAGACAGCATTAACTCGAGTTTTAAATAACTACGCTAAAGATAATAACCTACTTAAAAACGTAAAAATTAATCTTACCGGCGATGATATGCGTGAAGGTTTAACGGCCATTGTGTCTGTTAAACTCACTAACCCTCAATTTGAAGGTCAGACGAAATCAAAACTCGGTAACTCTGAAGTTGAAGGGATTGTTAACTCTTTAGTGGGTGACCGTCTTAAAATTTACTTCGAAGAAAATCCAAACGTCGGTAAAACAATTATCAAAAAGTCTACCGATGCAGCTGCTGCCCGTGAAGCCGCTCGTAAGGCCCGTGAACTGACTCGTCGTAAAACGGCCCTTGATTTCTCAGGTCTTCCAGGAAAAATGGCCGACTGTCAGGAAAAAAACCCTGAGCTTTGTGAAATCTATATCGTTGAGGGTGACTCTGCGGGTGGATCAGCTAAGCAAGGTCGTGACCGTCGTACGCAAGCCGTACTACCTCTTAAAGGTAAGATCCTTAACGTGGAAAAAGCACGTTACGATAAGATGCTCGCGAGCGAAGAAATTAAAATTCTTATTCAGGCCATCGGTACTAGTATCGGTAAAGATTCTTTCGATATTTCTCGTCTCCGCTATTATAAAATCGTCATTATGACCGATGCGGACGTGGATGGTGCCCACATTCGTACTCTACTCCTCACATTATTCTACCGTCAGTTCCCGGAAATTGTGGAACGCGGTCACCTCTATATCGCTCAGCCACCTCTTTTCCGTTATAAAAAAGGTAAGAATGAGCGTTATCTAAAAGATGCTCCGGAGTTGGAGCAATATCTAGTATCCAGTACTCTGGCAGATGCTGAAGTTACAATTGATGGAGAGACAGTCGGGATCGATGCGGCTAAGGCCGTTGTGAATAAATTCAGAAATTTCTTTAACACATTACACTCTTACGACCGTCACTATGATGCGCATTTCTTAAGAGCCGTTGTAGAAGATGGAACTCTTTCAGTTGATATAATGAAAGATAAAGAAAAACTAAGTGCCTATGCTGAAGCCATTCAAAAAAGACTTCAAACTTATGAGGATGTAGCTCTTAAGAAGTATAAATTTGTCGTTGAAGAAGACCTCAAAAATCTTGGTTTCCAATTAAGAGTTATTGTCTCTTCAGCTATGAAAACTAAAAACTTCAGAATTAGCATGAATTTTGCTGAATCTTCAGAGTTTTCAGATCTCATCAATCAATACGATGGAATTAAACGTCACTTGAATAGTGAATTCATCATGAAGCAAAAAGAAAACGTTCATAAGCACATTGGGCTTAAGGAATTTGCTAATTTTGTTTCCGATGAAGGTCGTCAAGGAGCCTATATCCAACGTTATAAAGGATTAGGAGAGATGAACCCAGAGCAACTTTGGGAAACGACAATGAATCCAGCCAACAGAACATTGTTACAAGTAAAAATTGAAGACACCATCGACGCTGATCAGGTGTTCTCAGTACTTATGGGTGATCAAGTTGATCCTCGTCGAGAATTTGTGGAAACCAATGCTCTTAACGTGCGTAACCTCGATATTTAATTTTAAGGACGAATTGAAATGAGTGACGAAAATAACAATTCAGAAGTTAACCACGGAAATATTCTTCCTCTCTTAATTCAAGATGAGATGAAAAACTGTTACCTCGATTACGCGATGTCGGTAATTGTGGGCCGTGCTCTACCTGACGTTCGCGACGGATTTAAACCTGTGCACAGAAGAATTCTCTTTGCTATGCACATGCTTAATAACTATCACAATAGACCTTACCTAAAGTCTGCCCGTATCGTGGGTGACGTTATCGGTAAATATCACCCGCACGGCGACTCGGCTGTTTACGGAGCACTTGTACGTCTAGCCCAGGATTTCTCAATGAGATATACCGTGGTAGACGGCCAGGGTAACTTTGGATCGATCGATGGTGATAGTGCAGCAGCTATGCGATACACCGAAGCCAGAATGCAAAAGCTTGCTAATGACATGCTTGGTGACATCGATAAAGAAACTGTCGATTGGCAGGACAACTATGATGGTTCTTTACAAGAACCAACTGTTCTACCAACAAAAATTCCAAATCTATTGATCAATGGTTCTGCAGGTATTGCCGTTGGTATGGCGACAAATATTCCTCCACACAATTTAACTGAAATTGTGAATGGATTAGTTGCCCTACTCGATGATCCCACAATGACTGTTCATGACCTGATTAAGATTATTCCAGGCCCGGACTTTCCAACGGCCGGATCTATCCACGGCACCGCCGGAATTCAACAAGCTTACCATACTGGTAAGGG
>JAEYUK010000029.1 GCA_023432655.1 Pseudomonadota bacterium
CAACGGTCCTTCCCATAGAGTGAGACTGCCAGAGGAAATTCTCGTGGAGATTAGATGCTTTTTGAAGAATACGAAGGATCTCCCGGTAGTCCCGACTTGACCGGTAATTTTCTAAATTTGCCATCTATATAGCATGCAAAATTTGTACGGCTTTGACAAACAAGCACATTACTCAGGTATATTGCACTGTGATTCACATCTCCTTAAGAAATATGGCAGGATAAACTCATGGTTAAAATGCTACTATTGATTATGGTTATCTTCTCAGGATTTGGTTGCGCGGCCAAGAAAATGGCGATCGACAACGCAGAAACACTCATCATCTATCAAATTGGCAAGGACTTGCCTTTAAGTAAACCACAAAAAAATGAGCTTAATAAGGATGTCATTTCATTCTTAAATGGGCTTAAACCATTGTCGACAAAACTCCAGTATGTTCTCCAAAAGTTTAATCCTGCTGATCTGGAAACTATAGATTCAACATACCAGGAATTGGAAAAGAGTTACTTAATAATCGCGCAAGACTTCTCAAAAATCCTGGCACGCAGTATGGCAGACTTTAATCAAACTCAGCAAAATGAGTATCTTGAAATTCAAAAAAAGAAAGCATCCAAAATTAAGAAGAATAAGCCTTCGGAGCGCCTAAAAAAATCGAAAGAGCGGCTAGAGCATTTTCTGGGGCAAGTAACCGAGGAGCAACAAAACCTCCTTGCGGGCCAAAACGCCTACTTTGAGGAAAGAGCACTGAGTAGAATTGAAAGAAGAGGAAAACTTCAGGAGCAATTTAAGGAGATCTTTTCAAAGGATATTACTTCTACTGAAAAAGAAAAACTCATCTTTGAGGCTTTTGTGAATTATCAGAAAGAATCTCTCGCTGGAAATAAGAATCTGGAAATGCTCAAAGTACTCCTTCCAACTTTGAAGAAAGACCAAATTAAACACTTAAACTCCAAAAAGAATGAAATTATCGATCTCTTAAAGTACTTTAATAAAAAAGAATACTAGGAAACTTTCTTCTTTTTTGAAGTTTCTTCCAAAATATAAATTTTTTGCTTTAACTTCATCATTCCTTCCCAAGGATCTTTTTTACGGCCTTTAACTTTCTTGAGCGCTTTCGCCAGAGTAAATTCATCAGAGCTTTTAATTTTTTTAAGTTCTGTCCATGTAATAGGCAGTGCTACAGCGCTTGTGGGCTTCGCACGAAGTGAATAAGGAACAACAGCGGTGGCCCCATATCCGTTTCTTAAATAATCAATAAAGATCTTTTTGACTCTTTTATTCTTTGCCATGTTGGCAACATACTTCTTCGGGTTCTGTGCCACCATTTGAAGTGCCAATGTTTGAGCGAAGGCTTTGATCTGATCCCAATCATAGATCGGCGCTACAGGAATATGAACATGAAGACCTTTACCGCCAGTGACTTTTACAAAACTGATTAGGCCGAGATCATCCAGTATTTCTTTTAATTCAAAAGCGGCCCCTCTTACGTCATTCCATGGGACACCGGGACCAGGATCAAAATCCATGACGATCTGATCAGGAGTCAGGTAATCGTCATAATGACAATTCCAAGAATGAATTTCAAAGGCATTCAATTGCACTAATTCCCGCAGGCCTGAGGCTGAACTTATGGCGAGATAAGTACCTTCCCCCTTCTCTTCTTTGATGTCGAAGGTATGGAACGATTCTGGAACTTTACCGCTAATATGCTTCTGAAAAAAACAAGTGCCTTCACTTCCCTGTGGACACCTTACTAACGACAAAGGCCGGTTCTTAACATAAGGGAGCATGAGTTTTGAAACCTTCTCGTAGTAATCAGCTATCATTAGCTTAGTAATTTTTTCTTTTTTAAAAAGGATTTTATCCGGTGAAGAGACATCTCTGAGTTTCAGCATTTTGGCCTTTTCTTTATGTATTTCTACCGGTGCCTTATCCTCTCTCAGCCCCTGGAAAACAGGAGCTCTCAATATTCCTTCTTCTGTCCAGTTTCCAAAGGAGACTTCGCAAATTTTCTCCGGCCTCACCCAATGGATCCCTTTCCCTTTGGGAGACTTGAGATCAAAAGGAGTTGAATTCTGTTCGATTTCTTTTAAGGTCGTTTTAATGATACTCAACGACTTACTAGAAAAACCTGTTCCGACTTTACCCACATAGCGTAACTTATCTTTTTCATAAACTCCCAGGAGAAGTGCTCCCAGTCCAGTACGTCCCCCTTGTGGGTTAGTCCAGCCTCCTATGACAAATTCCTGCCGTTCTGAACACTTGGTTTTAACCCACAAATCATTCCGGCCGGAGCGGTAAGGACCGTCGGACAATTTAGATACCACACCTTCCAATTTGTGTTCGCAAGAAACAGTGAAAAAGTCATGACCCTTCTGTGTAATATGATCACTGTACTTAATATTTTTAGAGTTCTTATCTAAAAGTGATTTTAACAGTTCTTTTCTCTCTGCCAGGGGTTTGGACCTCAGGTCTTCCCCATTCAAATAAAGAAGGTCAAAAATATAATAAACTAACCCCTTATCGTTCTTGCTTTTAAGAGTATTTTGTAATTTTTGAAAATGAGATCTTCCCTCTTCATCGAGTGCCACTATTTCACCGTCAAAAATAGCGTCATGTGCCCCCATCTTTTCCAAGGTGTTAAGGATGTGCGGAAAATAATTACTCCAGTCTAGACCATTCCGAGTATAAAGTGTTCCAACTCCGTGCTGTAAATGTCCTTGCATGCGGTAACCGTCGTACTTCATTTCATGAAACCAGCTTCCTTCTTCTTCTGGCACAGCCGTTACTAACCGTGGAAGTTGAGGCTGAATAAATCCTGGCCACGGGTCCTGGCGCTCCACTTCTTTCTCCTCCCGGTGCTTGATAAGAAGCCAATTATTTTTTTTCTGGTCTCCCCCAAGACGTGTACGAACTAAAACAAAACTCCCTTTGAGCTTTTTTCCATAGAGCTTAAATTTGAGTTCTCCTTTTTTGAGTGCGGCGCCAGGGTCTTCGCTTTCTGATTCCCAAGACCCTTTATCCCAAATGAATACTTCACCTGCTCCATACTCTCCTTCCGGGATCTTTCCATGAAACTTTGCGTATTCCAAAGGATGATCTTCTGTTTGGACGGCAAGTCTTTTGTCTTTTGGGTCAAGAGAAGGCCCCTTAGGGACGGCCCAACTTTTCAACACACCTTCGAACTCCAGCCGAAAATCGTAATGTAGTCTTCTCGCATGGTGCTCCTGAACTACAAAAATGAGCTTAGAAGATTTTTTAGTTGAAGTATCTCCACTCGGTTCAGAGGTTTTTTTAAAGTTTCTTTTTTTCTGATAGGTTTTTAAAAGTTTCTTGGACATAGGCCCCCTTAGCTTGCTTTTTTACGTGCCGAAGCTTTTTTGGAAACTTTTTTAGATCCATTCTTAGAAGATGCAGTTGTTTTTCTCTTGCTCGCCTCAAGAGATTTTTTAAGTAATGGCATGAGATCTACGACTGTACCAGTGTTTCCCTTTTCTTCTTTCGGGGTTTCACCATAATCAATTTCGTATTTTTCTCCTGCTTTAACTTTCTTATCAATAATTTTTAGAAGATCGTCATTGTAAGTATCTTTATACTGCTCCGGTTTCCATTCTCCGGTCATTCCTTCTATGAGTTCCTGCGCCATTTTAATTTCTTTAGCACTGAATTTAGGCTTCTCAACGTCATCTAAGTAATCAACCTCATCGGCTTCTAAAACTTCGTGGGCAAATCTCATCATTTCAAGAATTAAATATTCCCCTTTGGCCATAATACAGGCCAGATGCATTTTGGTCCTGATAACAATTTTTGCGATGGCAACCTTGTTCGTCTTCTTCAGAGCTTCACAGAGAAGGAAATAACCTTTTATCCCGTTTTTCTGAGGAACGAGATAATAAGGTTTCTCAAAAAACATAAGATCAATTTCTTCAAATGAGACGAAGTCTTCGATATCAATTGTTTGTGTGGCCTTAGGATTAGCTGCTTTAAAATCTTCTTTATTCACAATGACGAATTCACCAGACTCATGCTCAAATCCCTTGACGATTCTTCCCCACGGAACTTCCTTTCCATCTTTAGCGCTGACTTTCTTATATTTAATGGGTGAGAGGTCTTTTTCATCGAGCATTTTAAAACTTAGTTCATGTCCCTCTTCTGCTTTCTGGAGAGAAACAGGGATATTTAGCAAACCGAAGCTGATTGACCCTTTCCATATGCTTCCTGCCATAGGCGCTCCTTGGTTTTAGTCATCATAAATATACAGGCAAACTTCCCCAAGTGAAGGCCCTTTCTCCCTGAGCAAAATGTTTTAATCAATACTTATGAGTGGCATTTACTTTGCTTACTTACTAGCTAAGGAGTTCGTATGTTTTCAAAACCCAAGGAAAGAATTAGATATGCTGTAGTTGGTCTTGGTTACATTGCCCAGGTGGCCGTGCTACCTGCATTCAAAAATGCCAGGAGGAACTCCGTATTGACGGCACTTGTTTCTGGCGATAAGGAAAAGCTAAAACGACTTGGCGAGAAATATAATGTAGAAAAGTGTTATCTCTACTCTGAATTTGAAGACTGTCTACGTCGTGGTGAAGTTGATGCCGTTTACATCGCGACCCCTAATTTCTATCACCGAAACATCATGGAAACGGCAGCAAAATATGGAGTCCATGTTCTTTGTGAAAAGCCCATGGCGGTCACAACAGAAGATTGTCTTTCGATGATCACGCAAGCCGAAAAAAATAACATTCAACTCATGATCGCTTATCGTTTGCATTTTGAGTCTTCTAATCTTGAGGCGATAAAGATTGCTCATTCAAAAAAAATTGGTGACCTTAAAGTTTTCAACTCTATTTTTACCATGCAGATAAAAGATGGTCAGAATATACGCCTTGAAGATATCGATAAAGGTGGAGGTCCACTTTACGATATTGGAATTTACTGCATTAACGCCGCAAGGTACTTGTTTAAAGCAGAACCAACTGAAGTCTTTGGTCTTGTGAACAACAGCAAGGACGCTCGCTTTAAAAAAGTGGACGAACTTATTAGTTGCATCATGAAATTCCCCGATGGAAAAATCGCCAGCTTTACCGTTAGTTTTGGTGCCTTCGGAGCTGCTGATTATGATCTCGTAGGGACAAAAGGAAGAATCCGGTTAGAAAATAGTTACAAGTACGCCAATACTATGACTTTAAAAACTTACGAAGATAATAAAGTCATTACCAAGAAGTATCCTAAAAGAGACCAATTTGCGCCAGAACTTATCTATTTTTCTGAATGTATTCAGAAAAAGAAAAAACCTGAACCATCTGGAGAAGAAGGTCTTGCTGATGTGAAAATAATTGAGGCGATTCTTCTTTCCATCGATCTAGGTACACCCATTACGATTGATGAGATTAATAAGAAATCCAGACCTGGTGAAGGCCAGAAAATTACCCGCCCTTCCTTTTCCAGACCTCGTTTATTCAATGCAACCGGTCCTGGTGGTGAAAAACATTAAGTCAAAGTGAGGCATTATGAAGATTGTGCTTCTTTTAGCTATAATTGGTCTCTCTTTCGCATTAACTGCGGCCACTCCGGATGTGGCAACTTCCATGGTTCCTAGAGGAAAATTATTCGAACAAATCGGTCGGGACTATATAGTTAAATCACCTGCTGGGACCAAAATAGAAATAGAATTCAACCGAACAGGACTTCTTCAAAAGGCCAAAGGCCGCAATTTAAATAAAGGTGATGAGCTTGAGCCTGGTGAAGGTCTGCTCTCTCTTGGGAGCGTCGCTCATCTGGCCTTAAAAGCTGGCAAAAAACCGGAAGGTCCGTGGATCCTTGATAATGATAAAAAATGGGGATGGGTTTACGAGTTCGATCACTTATTAATATCCGCTAAAGACGGAAAAATCATTCAGGAAAAAACCGATCTCCCTAAAGTCGGGAGATCGGAGGAATGATTTTTAGTAGCGCTGAAAATAACGGGGAGGATACTTTCCAAAGACATCATCAAATCCCTGAAGCTTATGCCCTTCTTCGGTGTACTGAATAATACGGTTAGGTCGATAATCAAATCTTTTAATTTTAACTTCTTTATGGACTCCCTCTCGGACCAATTTTTTACTACCTACGATGTATTTCGGAATATTCTTCAAACGGTCCGAGGTTAAGTCGTAGTATTTTGCCGCAAATTTATTAGTCGTTAAAAATGATTTTGCCTGGGTGTCAACTAAGTAAGGTCTGATGACGTCCTCAATTGAGCGGCCTTTGGGAACATTCACCGTCGTCGGAATGTTATAGTACTTAACATCGATCGCCTCAACTTCCCCGTCTCTATCAATATCTGCGACATCAAAATAATCCAGAACTGTCACTTTGATCTGATTGGCAGAAGCTTTCAGATCACTTGGCATCAAGGCCCTAAGTTCCAAAATATCACTTCCATCCATCCGGTGGCAGCCGTGAGAAACGTAACCTCTTCTTAAAAACCAAACATCTAATGGAGAGAAATTAGAAATAGGTCCGTGAAAGGCCACCCCACTCCACTCGATTAAAAGGAAAGGGAATCCACCGAACTCATCATTCCATTTATTTGACCACCAACGGGCCTCGATAGATTCTGCCGTTTTAAGGTCGGTTGTCATCTCTTTAGGCTGACTGAAAGGGCCTTCCACTGTTGCAGCAATTGGATACACGAGAGTGAGAAATCCTTTGTATCCTGCTTTATCTGATTTTTCCGTATACAGGTGTCCTAAATGCTTTTTAAAAAGCCGACGCGAGTTCTCCTCGGACAAAAGATTCCCTAGTTTTTTATTATCATTTATCACATCATCAGCTTTTTCATGAGTATCAAAAAGATAACGAAAATAAGCTTCTTTTATGGAAGTTTTATAATCATCTTCGACTTGGTTACTGACGTAGTTTTTGGAGTTTCTTTCCTCAAGATAAATATCACCACCGGTTTTCTCCAGGATATGTGCCGAATACTGCTCCGCAATCCTAACCCATGCCTGAGTAGAGGCTGGTGAATTCTCAGCGAGCTTGGACATTTTAACCAGTGGATGGAGTGAAAATACAGGATCCGTCATGGCATCATTGATTCTCTGCCAGCGCTTAAAAAGTTGATGGGCGTAGGTATCTATGCGCCCCTGATTCACATGGGCGGTGACCCGGGCCGTAAGGGCCATTTTAGAAATAGTAATTTCAATTTCAGGGCCTTCGAATTTGGGAACATCCCCTAGATACAGGTAGCGTCCGGTATGGGAATTTTTGAGCTTAGGTGTGTCTGTTCTTTCATGAGGCATGGGACCTTTGGCCCAACTTCCAAGACAAAGACTAAGCATCGTCAAAAACAATAATTGTTTCATATAAGTCCCCAGTTTAATTTAAAGGTTCTTACTACAATACTCATGCCAATACCCAACTGATTCTAAGGCCTATTATTGTATAAAATTTAGACAGGTGGGTAGAAAAGTTACAGAAGATCTTTACTCTACCATCCTTCAGGAAGATCCAAGATTCCAAGCTTAGAAAAGCTTTTTAGAATAAGGGTGGATGAAACGCTTTCAAGGAGTTCAGTCTATGGATACGACCAGTGAAAATTTCAAGAAGCTTTACCGCATGATTCGAGACATAAAATTCACCATGCTCACCACTGTCAGTACTGACGGCTCAATCCATTCCCGTCCTATGCTCCCTCAGGATTTTAATAAGGTTGAATTTGACGGTACCTTATGGTTTTTTTCGCGGAAGAATTCCTTAAAGAATCATGCTATTGAAAATGATCAACACGTGAATCTCACTTTTACTAATCAAGAAAAAAAGCACTACGTTTCCATCAGCGGTAAGGCCACCATATCTGAAGACAAAGATTTCATGAAACGGTTGTGGAATCCGATCCTAAATAATTGGTTTCCTCAAGGTCTTGATGACCCTCACTTAAGTCTTATTGGTGTGAGTGTTGATGCTGCTGAAGTATGGGATTCGCCTTCAGGAGAAATGATTCAACTCACTGGACTAAGTGGACCAGGCATTCCGATGGGAGATAACCGCCCCGGCGAAATTTCAGCGAACCAGTAGGAGAATAAAATCATGAATTTTATCAGTGAAGTCATCCTCAAATTTCGGGATCTCATAAAACCCAACGAAAAGTCTCCGACCCACCCAGAGGCCAAGGAAGAAGATCCACATTTAATGAGTGATGACGAAAAACTTGACCAGGCCATTGAGGAGTCCTTCCCCGCCAGCGACCCTCCTGGGCATATTTCTAAGTCAGCGGAAGACCTAAGGCAGTGGTAAGACGAAAATGTCGTTTTTGACCTCTTGACGACCCGTGCGGTTTTGCATGAAATAGGCAAACTCCCCCAGAAAGGCGAGCGAGCCCCGGCCTCTTAGCCGGTAAACCAAGAGTTCTCTTATGACAACTAAAGGTCCTATTTCTCAGTTCATGAATCACCACTACCGCCATTTTAACGCCGCTTCTATGATGGATGCTGTCCATGCCTACGAAGCCCACCTCGCTTCGGGAGGAAAGATGGTCATTACTCTTGCAGGAGCAATGTCTACCGCTGAGCTTGGCATTTCCCTTGCTGAAATGATCAGAAACGATAAGGTTCACGCCATTTCTTGTACCGGGGCCAACCTTGAAGAAGATATTTATAATCTTGTGGCCCATGACCATTATGAGCGCATTCCAAACTGGCGTGCTTTAACGGCAGAAGACGAGCAAAAACTTTATGACCGTCACCTTAACCGTGTAACTGATACCTGTATTCCTGAAGAAGCGGCCATGCATAAAATTTGGCATATCATGGCAGCCGAATGGCAGGAAGCTGAGGCCAAGGGTGAGCGTTGTTTCCCGCATGAATTCTTTTATCGTGCTCTTAAAAAAGGCAAATTCGTAGATCAGGCGCAAATCGATCCAAAAAATTCATGGATGCTCGCCGCTTGTGAAAAAAACCTTCCTATCATCGTTCCTGGTTGGGAAGACTCAACTCTTGGAAACATGTACGCTTCATTCTGCATGCGCGGAGAAGTTAAAAATGTTCATACGGTAAGAACTGGTATTGAATACATGACCTATCTTGCTGACTGGTACATGAAGACGGCCGAAACTAGCTCAATCGGTTTCTTCCAAATCGGTGGAGGGATCGCCGGTGACTTCCCAATCTGCGTTGTTCCTATGATCCGTCAGGACTTAGAAAAAGATGACGTTCGTCTTTGGGGATACTTTTGCCAGATTTCAGATTCAACAACGAGCTATGGCTCTTATTCTGGTGCTGTTCCGAATGAAAAAATCACTTGGGGTAAACTTTCTAAGGACACTCCAAGTTTTATCGTGGAATCTGATGCCACTATCGTGGCCCCTCTCATGTTCGCTCACATTTTAGGCCACTAATTTATCGCTTCTACTTCCCCTGGTTTACTCCAGGGGAAGCCTCACTGAAAACTCAGCTCCCTTCCCTAACTCACTTACTACCGAGATTTCTCCACCGTGGGCATCGACAATTTTTTTGGCAATGTAGAGACCTAGACCCAGACCGCTTATATTTCTAAGGGAAGTTTGAACTCTTTCAAATTGATCGAAAATCTTCCCAAGGCTTTCGGCCGGCAACCCTGGCCCGGAATCAATAATTTTAAAAACGGCCTGATTTTCTTCTCTCTTTAAAACTATTTTAACAGGCCCACCGGGAGCGTACTTAATAGCATTAGAGATAAGATTCACCAAAACTTGCTCAATTCGCCCTTGGTCCCAAAGGCCCACGACCTCCGAATCAATTTCAATATGCATCTCATTCTGAGCTTCAATAGCAAGACTTTGAAAGCGTTCCAAAATTTCATGGAGAAAATCGGATAGATTAAACTTCAACGGTTTTATTTGAAAATGGCCGGCTTCAATTCGGGTCACGTCCAGTAGATTATCAACCAGGAAGGTTAACCGGTCTGCTTGCCTGCTGGCCATATCCAGGGCCTTCGTATGTCTTGTTAGTAAACGGCCTTCCTCAAAATCCTGTAATTCTTTTTGTAGATCTCTTTTTAAAAGCTGGACTTGTAACTTCAACGAAGTGATAGGTGTTTTGAGTTCGTGGGAAGCAATCGAAAAGAATTCATCGCGTGCTCTCAAAGCATGTTTTAAATCTTCTTCATACTTAACTCTTTCTGAAATATCCTCCAACATACACAAATGCTGAACAACAGTTCTCTTTTCGGTGGAAAGCGGAACGACTGAAATCTCTATCCAACCGATTTCTCCATTCTTTCTGGTTATCCGTTTGATCATTTTGTAATTACTGATCTTTCCTTCTTTTAAAAGTTCCATTTGTCGTAGTTCTTCATCATGATCATCAGGATGAATAACATATTTCCAGTTCGCCGCCGCCGTTTCCGATATACTCAAATCGAGAATCTCCAGAAACTTTAAATTCGTTCTTATCAATCTTCCGCTACGAGTGTCGACGACAGCAATTCCTATAGGAGCATCTTCAAAAATAGTCCTAAAACTATATTCGCTTTGAATCAGGGCCTTCTCTTTTTCCAGCACATCTACTGCGTATGAAACGTTTTGAGCAATTTCTTCCAGTAGTTTTATTTCGGGTTCATTAAAATAGTTTTCTTTATCCGAATAAATATTGAGGGTTCCTATAACAATTCCTTTAACGATCAACGGAAGAGAAATTGAAGAATAGAACTCTCTCTTAAGAGCTTCATCCTTCCATAGGGAGTAATTTTCATTCGTTTTTGTATTATTATTAACAACCGTTTTTTTCTCAAGAATGCTTCTAGCAGTTGGTCCAAAAGGTTTATGAATGAGGCTTATAGGCGTCGCGTTTTCTAGATAACTATCCCGGTCCCCATAACTTTTAATCGTTCTAATCATAGAAGAACGAGCATCAATTAATCCAATCCAGGCCATCTTAAACTTTCCATCTAAAACGGCAATTTCACAGGCCTCAGCGAAAAGAGACTCCAAATCCTTGGCATGAATAATCATGGTGTTGATTTTACCCATGAGAAGATTGAGCCGGCCGATCTTGATCAACTCTTCTTCAAGATTCTTCCGTTCAGTAACCTCAGAAAGATAACCGTGCCAGATAATACTTCCATCTTCCTGGGCTTCAGGACGAGCGTAACCATGGATCCATCCAATACTTCCATTGACCAAAGACACTCTGAATTCATGATTCCAATCAATCATT
This sequence comes from Pseudomonadota bacterium, assembly GCA_023432655.1. Lineage (GTDB taxonomy): Bacteria > Bdellovibrionota > Bacteriovoracia > Bacteriovoracales > Bacteriovoracaceae > Peredibacter. The sequence goes on from JAEYUK010000029.1 coordinate 11,175, forward strand.
TCCTCGGCAGATTTTTCAATTGATTGGTTAAGAGCTTCCAGATCATCGGCCAGAACTTTACCGAATATAATGTCGGAGTTTTCTTGAACTTCATCAGGACTGACGCCAAACATGGCCCTAAAGCCCTCTCCTGCGTAGGGAAAACTATAGCCCCCATCAGCAGCCCTTCGGAACTGATAAATAACCCCGGGAACATTATCAACAAGCTTTTGAATCAAGCGGATTTTTTCTTTCATAAGAATATAGAATAATTGAATTTCAAAAATCGTTGAACTTAATATTTGAATTAAATAGTTAGGATATTAATTTCTGTTCAATTAAGGGCCGATCAAGTATTTTATGGGAATGACTACAAAATATACTGACGCTTTTATTAAAGAAATGCCTAAATCTGACCTACACCTTCACCTGGATGGATCCTTAAGGATTCCTTCTCTGATTCAGATGGCGAAGAAACTAAACTTTGAACTTCCTTCATTCACTGAGGAGGGTCTACGAGAGCTTGTATTTAAAGACACCTACGAGAGCCTTCCGGATTATCTTCATGGCTTCCAATACACTTGTTCCGCTTTAAGAGACTTAGAGAATATTGAACAAGCTGCCTACGAACTGGCCGTGGATAACCAAAATGAAGGGGTCTGCTACATTGAACCTCGCTTTGCCCCTCAACTCCTGGTCGACTCTGAAAATGGGCTAACCATGGAAACGGTTCTAGAGGCCTGCTACAAAGGTCTAGAACGGGCGAAAAAAGAATTTAACAACCGACCTGACGTCATCAATGGCTCGCGACCTGAATTCCATTATGGCATCATCAGCTGTGCCATGAGAAAATTCGGACCAAAAGGTTATTCACCTTTCTACACCCGCTTTTTCAAGTCCATGGAATACTCCAAAGAGATGGAAGTCCTGAAAGAAGGGGCGCTTCAGATGGTTAAGGCCGCGGTTAAAATTCGTGATGAAAGAGGCATCCCTATCGTGGGAATCGACCTCGCTGGTCAGGAATCAGGCTATCCACCTGGAAAATTCAAAGAAGTCTATGCCTATGCTCACCGGAATTTTATGCATAAGACGGTTCACGCGGGCGAAGCTTATGGAGCCGAGAGCATTTTCCAGGCCATTACCGAGTGTCACGCAGACCGTTTAGGTCACGGCTACTACCTTTTTGATGAGAACAAAATCGTTGATCCAAGTGTGAAGGATAAGAAAAAATATCTCAATGACCTGATCACTTTCGTGGCCGATAAACGCACCACCATCGAAGTGTGTCTTACTTCAAACCTTCAGACCAACCCTGAAATTAAGTCGATCAAAGATCACTATTTCAAAGAAATGCTGAAGAACCGCATGTCCGTAAGTATCTGTACCGATAACCGTCTGGTTTCGAACACCACCGTGTCTCGCGAATACAAGCTGGCCTTGGATAATTTTGATATTCAGCCAAAACATTTAAAAGATATCGTCGCCTACGGCTTTAAGAAGAGCTTTTATCATGGCCAGTATATCGAAAAGCGAAACTGGGCCAAGAGAGTGGTGAAGCACTTTGACGAGGTGGCAAAGAAGCACGGGATTACTGATCTAAACTAAGATCTTTCCGGACTCTATGATATTCTTCATTTAATGCTTTGCGCATTATTGACAGAATTAAGGAATTCACCGAAACTCATTAAACTTCAAAACACAGTTATGGAGACGTGCCCGAGTGGTCCAAGGGAACGGTTTGCAAAACCGTAAAGCCAGCGGTTCAAATCCGCTCGTCTCCTCCAAAATAAAAAAAGCCTCTGAAAGTGAAAACTCTTCAGAGGCTTTTTTGTTTCTCTACTTTCGCCGGCGGAAGTGAATCCATCAATATCATCATCAAAAAGAGTTGCAATCAGTGAGCTGAATTTTTAAGCTTATAGAAAAAGGAATCTCGTGCGTTACATCCTGCTCATTCTTATTTCAACACTCCTTACATCAGTGACTTTCGCTTCAAATTTTTGTGAAGAACAATCTCATCAAATTGAGCTAAGCCTTCAGAGTATCCAGGCGGTGAAAATTCCTGATCTCACTTATACCGTTAATAAAGAAAATTGCTCCAAGGTTGAACCCACACTGGTGGCGATTGGAAAGATCGTGCCACAATTAACTCACCTTCAAACCCAATATGAGGATTACTATCAGAGCTGTGACAGAAGCATGGATATTATCTATGCCATCGAAGAAGTTAAAATAAACATCATTTTGATGGGGACCTTGAAGGATCTGGCGGAAAGCCTCGCCTATCAATGTGAATCTTTATAACTACATAACGCCTCGCAACTCATCTCTCCACTATGGCGTCTAAAAGTTTGCTAAATTAAGGAATTTTCCATCCCCATTTCTCATTGCATTTGTTAGAACGACGCCATGAAAAAATTTGCTCTCATCGTCATGATTTTCGGTCATTCATTTAACTCTTTTGCCCAAGACCAGGCGGCACAAACGCTCCTTGCCTACTTCTCAGGAAGTTGCAAAACCAGCGCTCACTGGACTCAGGCCGCGATTGCTGATTCCAATGCTCTTATTAAAACTCTCACGGCCATGGCCAATGACCCTGACTGTGCGGGCGCCTCTGGGGCCATCTCCCAGCTCAATAATCTGGCTTCACAGCTCACGACTTTAGAAAAACTGAATGAAACAAAAAACTCGATCAGTATCTACAACGCTGAAGAGCAGGAACTTTTGATTCAGTTAACCAAGACTTCTGATCCGGATGCCTTGGAAGACATAAATGAAAACTTACGGGAACTTCAGATTAAGAGAGCGCGACTTCTTGCTAAAGATAAAATTGGAGAGAGCCTCACCGGTGAAGATAAAGTCACCATCCTTGCTCAGATTGCCCAGAGTGCGAACTCTTCGTTTGCGCAAATTACGGCCAATCAGAATTGTGTTGATAAAAATCCTTCTCTTCTAAAGTCGGCCACTGCCATCATGGCCGGAGTCGGCTCGGCAGCGACTCTTGTGAACCCGGCGATCGGTCTCACTATGACTGCCGGCTCAACCTTTGCTAGAGTTGCCATGGATGGAATCAGAAGTCACCGCTACGCTCGCACCATTCGAAATATTGCTGATACCACTGTGACCTTTGAGGCCTATAGTTGTGCTCTTGAATCCATGGCCGACCGCTGGTGCCAGATGCAGGATGCGGAATCGTTTTTAAATTTCAAAGCAAGAAACCGCAGGACGGAAATCGGAAATCAAGATTTTGCTAAGGCAATTTCTCTCAATGACCGTGAAATACCGGTGATTCTCGACTGGTTAAACAAGGTGAGAAATGGTGTTTCACCTCGAACAACTGCAGATGCTCAAAGAAGATGAGTCGTCTTGAGCCGTGAGCTCATGGTCCGCTCCCAGGCCGACTTTGGGTTAAGTTTAATTGAACAGAACCGTAATACGTATGATTCACTGGAAGGAAAGCCTGATGATCAGCAGTGGCTCTTTCTAAGATCCATTATCACCTCCCTGGCCCCACAATATGTAGAGAGTTCGGAAGTTAAGAACCCATTAAATGATATTCACGCCGCGATGTACTCGCCTTACTACTTGATTGGTCTACGTGAAGATGATCCGCGCATCCGTTCGGTGAGCGGGATTTATGCTTTTTCTTCTTGGAATAAACCAAAGGACGTGATCGTTTCCTTGGATGCCGTAAAGGCCCGGTACAAAGAATGGATTGACCGCGCCTCTAATCTCGTGAACCGCGAATTGACAGAAGTTCAGCAGCCCGATCCACTCCAAACTCTTTCAAGTGCCAACATTGAATCCGAACCATGGATGGTGACTCCACTTGATGCTCTTCAGACCATCACTGACTTTCTTGAAAAAAATCCTCCCGGAGAAAGACAGCAGGATTTTAAACGCATTTATCAGGACACTTTAGAGAAGTTAAAAAAGATCCATGACACTATCGCTGTGACGATCATCACAGGGGACGTTTCTTCTGGATTTGATGACAGTGGTCTTACCCCAATTGAACAAATCTATGAAACGGCCCAACTCAAATACGGAATCGTAGTTCTTCAGGCCCGACTTGAAATGATCGTACGCCTCTCCCTATTGGAATATATTAAAAATAGTCCAGAAGAAGATCAAGTGCTGATAGCTCAGCTCTTGGCAGCGGACCGCTTTTTTGAGTCCATCGGACGCATGAGCGGCACAACGAGCTTTGCCGTTTTAAGGGAAGACATCAAACGTGGTAAGGCCTACACCATGATGAACCTGTCGAGCTTCATGAGTATTTTTGGCCCTAACATCAACCGGTCTCTTCAGAAAATGTATAACTCTGAAAGGCAGTCTCCTCCTTCCGTTGCCCAATCTTATAAAGATCTTCGTACCTCCATGTGTTTTCTGGTTCTAGGCGCAGAAAATGTGGAACAATGGATTGATCTTAGACTTTGCAGTGGTCTTAAAATGGAGGCGATGGAGCCAGGTGGACCTGAGTCGGTAACTTTGAATTCAGACACATTTAAACAAGATCTGGCCAAACGTGCCTGTACTTACCGAGAGTACTTCAGACAAAGTGATATCTACCAGAAATGGGGAATTAAAAATTAGTAGTCATGTGTTTTCGGTAGATGGCACGAGCGAGCCAAATTAAAAAGACAACTCCGAAAATTATCAGAAGCAGTAGTTTAAATTCTTTTATTTTCTCCAGGATCACGTTCCCATAGGTGGCAACGAGAAGAATTTGCGTCGGAACCGAAACAAGTGCTGCCAAACCATCTACAAGCATAAACTTCCACAAAGGGATTCCAAAAATCCCACAGCTAAGATGTCCGGGGAAACGAAGCCCCGGAGTAAAACGAAAAATTCCGCAAGTTAGTCCGCCGAATTTTAAAAACCACGAGTTGATCTTCTCAAAGACGCCACTTTTTATTCTTTGGTTGTAAAACCTGGTCTTAATAATTTTTGCTCCGAAGTATTTTCCAATAAAATAGACCAGTAGATCCGAGGCAAAAACGGCAATGAAGCAAACGACAGAAAGGACCAAGGGGTCTACCCCTACGGCCCCAGGATAGGGAGGAGGAAAAGTAACAGGATCTTTTGCCATATAAGCAATTAGGCCAGCGGAAACTAACACCAACTCTTCCGGAACAGGAAAACCGAAAGAACTTGCGAGCATAAAGATAACAATTAAAGAGTACACAATGCCGGGCTGATAGGCATAATCAGAAAAAATTGAAAGAAGTCCTGTTGCGGAAAAGTCGAACATATTGGCCAGCACACCCTAATACATTTCAATAAAACAAAGAGCAGCAATAAAAATAAAAGGACCTAATACAATAAGCCACAGTTTTAACGCCATACAATCCTCACTAAAAAAAATTAAGTAAATTTTCTATCTAGGATGAAAAATGAATTTTTTTGTGAATAGATAAGAGATTAAAACGGATGGATACAATGAGAGCTGGCATAATTCCCCACGCAATTTATAGAAGTTCTAATGGCGACCCTACCATCGATAACTTCCACAGAAATGCCTGCAGAACCCTTAATATCTGGAATTTAACCACCCTCCCTTTTTCGCGTCAAGCTTAAAATACCAGAGCACTTTCACTAGAAATTGTCCAATACACTGAACAATCATTCTTAATATCACGGTCTAATCAAACGATCAGCTCTTATCTATAATGGAGTTAACTGATAACAAATAATCACAGGAGATTTATATGTTAAATACATACCTCATAGACCCCTCTCACTCGACTGCAAGCTTTAGCATTAAGCACATGATGATCGCCAAAGTACACGGCGGCTTCGAAAAGCTCTCAGGGAAATTAGAATATGATCCTCAAGATCTCTCAAAAGCAAAGGTAGAAGCAAGCATTGAGGTGGCAAGTATCTCCACCCGGGATGCTCAACGAGATGCCCATTTAAAG
>JAEYUK010000033.1 GCA_023432655.1 Pseudomonadota bacterium
ATGTCATAGAAGATACGGTCATGAGTATTGATGGAATTGAACTAGTGACCTCCACTTCACAGCAAGGTCGAACCACCATTACGATCCAGTTCATTCTGGAACAAGACATCGATGCGGCCTTGCTACAAGTCCAAACAAAACTCTCCCAGGCCCAACGTAACTTACCCCAGACTATTGATCCTCCCATTATTACAAAAACCAATCCAAACGATCAGCCTATCATGTGGGCCGCTCTGTATAGTCCGGAAGGACAATCGTTAAGAGATATTTCTTTATTAGTCAGAAATAAAATAAAGGGGATGCTCACCACGGTTGAAGGCGTTGGGGATATCAGATTGGGTGGTTATCTCGATCCACAAATGCGCATTTGGTTTAATCCGATAGAGATGAAAAAAAGACAAATCACCGCCAATGATATTGTGGAGGCGATCAATAACGAACATAAATTAGCGCCTACTGGGTACCAGAATAAAAAAGATCAGGAAACCTACGTTAGAGTCATGTCTGAATTCACCGATGCCCAGGAATGCGAAAAGATCTTTATTGGGGCCCGTCAGGGGCAACCCATTTTTTCCAAAACCCAGATAGGTGATGTCGCCAAATGTGTTGAAGGAACGGATGAAATACGTCGCATATCCCGCTATAACGGAATAGAACCGGCCATAGGCCTTGGTGTGGTCAAGCGTCCTGGAACTAATGCTGTAGCCGTTGGTGAGGGAGTGAAAGACAAACTAGAAAATCTAAAAAACCAACTTCCCCCTGGCATTAAGCTTGATATTGTCACTGACACAACTGTCTTCATTAAAGATGCCGTTAAAGAGTTAGGGACGACTCTCTTTTTATCAGTCATCCTGACTTCTCTCGTCTGTTATCTTTTTCTTGGGACATTGAGTTCGGCCTTTAATGTGATTCTCGCGATACCTGTTTCCTTAATTGGTTCATTTATCATTTTAAATGCTTTGGGCTTTACTATTAATAGCTTTACCTTAATGGCACTTTCACTTTCAATCGGGATCGTGGTGGATGATGCCATTATGGTGCTTGAAAATATTGGCCGCCATCTTGAGAGTGGAAAAAACAGAGTCCTGGCCTCCCTCCTTGGTGCAAAAGAAATAGCTGGTGCTGCCACTGCTGCGACCATCGCTGTTTTAGCAATATTTATTCCCGTCGTTTTCATGGAAGGGATCGTCGGAAAATTCTTCTTTCAATTCGGTGTAACGCTATCAGTGGCGGTCATGATTTCTTTACTAGAGGCCTTGAGTCTCGCTCCCATGAGGACATCCCAGTATTTGAAAGTAGGAGCGACCAACAGACTCACGAATTCCATATCAAAAGGCATGAATTGGTTGGGCCATAAATATCATAGAGCACTGATTTTTTGCCTGGGCCACCGGAAGACCATCCTTCTTGCTTCGACTCTGGTATTTCTCACGTCACTTTCTACGATAAATTTTCTAAGGAAAGAATTCCTTCCACCACAAGACCAAAGCCGGTTTATGGTTACTCTCTATACCAAAATGGGAAGCTCCATTGAATATACCGATGGTGTCTTCAAAAGACTGGAAAAAATACTCGCCTCAAGAGGAGAAATCTCTCACTATTATGTCGCTGTCGGAGGATTTGGAGGCGGCTTAGTTAATCAAGGGATCCCCTTCATCACCATGAAAGAGCCAAACGAACGACCTCTCCTAGCTCCTTTTAAAAAGAAGCCGACTCAGCAGGAATTCATGGAGTACTTAAGAAAAGAAATCCAAAAAGTAGAAGGAGTGGTGCGGGCCTCCCTATTAGATTTATCGCTTTCAGGATTCACCTCCCAGCGGGGTTATCCGATTGAGTTTTCTCTTCAAGGACCTGAGTGGAACAAACTTGCAAGTTATTCGAAAGAACTTATTGGCCGTTTAAATAAATCGGGACTCATGAGTGACGTTGATACTGATTACAACCCAAATATGCCGGAATTAAAAATCATCCCGGATCGGGATAAGGCGGCCCTTTACGGAGTGCCTGTTGGGGATATTGCCACAGTCATTGCTTCAACCGTTGGAGGGTTAAAACTTCTTCCAAATAAGTATACCGATAGATCAGGTCATCGGGATGATATTCAAGTAAAACTCGATCCGGAATTTAATCAGGACGCTCAGGATCTGAATAACCTTGAGGTAAGAAATGTCGCAGGAGAAGTTGTTCCATTAAAAAATGTCGTCACAGTTGAAGAGGGCTCCACTCTCCTCACCATCACTCGCTATAATAGAGAAAGAGGAATAAGTATTTTTGGGAACTTCAAACAAGGTGTTTCTCAATCAGAGGTCGTAAGTTTTATTGAAAAAAATGCCGAAGAAATATTGCCAAAAGGCTATCATATCACAGCGACGGGAAGTTCCAAGGCCTTCGCAGAATCCTTCCAAAGTCTTCTCATGGCCTTATTCTTAGGAATTATTATCTCGTATATGGTTTTAGCTAGTCAGTTTAATAGCTTCCTTCACCCAGCGATTATTCTTCTCGCACTCCCTTTTAGTATCAGTGGTGCCTTATTTGCCATGACGCTAACAGACACTTCTTTAAATATTTATAGCTTGATTGGAATTTTGCTCCTGATGGGAATTGTGAAAAAGAATTCCATTCTCTTGGTTGAATTCACGAACCAAAAAAGGGCCGAGGGGAAGGATATTAATACCGCACTCCTGGAGGCTTGCCCCATTCGCTTAAGGCCAATCATCATGACATCGATTTCCACCATTGCTGGTGCCATACCACCTGCCCTGGCCTTGGGATCAGGGGCAGAAGTTATGCATCCCATGGCGATTGCCGTGATTGGAGGCGTCTTCTTATCCACCATTCTCACCCTCTTTGTGGTACCTTGTGCCTATAGCTTGTTTGGACGTTTTGAAAGTAGGAAGCATGAAAAAGAATTAAAAGAAACAATTTCAGAACTTGATCACCTTAAAAAGGCCAGGCTAGAAGCCGACCAAACAACTCATTTAAAACAGTAGCTTCAGTAACTATTAGAAAATACCGATAGGCTCCGTATGGAGTCTCCAATCATGAAAATATTCATCACTACTCTTCTGTCTATGTTTTGTTTTTATGCCGTTGCCGAAGATGGAATTCATCGGATTAAATGCATTACATTGAACGATGATTATAAACCTGATGGTGGAAGTTTTAGTGTGAAAAAGGCCATCGGTAAGATTGGAGGGTCAGATACTGTTATAACAGAAAAAAAGAATGTCTCTTTCTTAGATGATTTCAAAACAGAGCAAAAAGACATTGTGCACACTCTGTGTAAGCAGGACGGAAAAGAAAAGTCTTCAGAATATGAGAACAGCTATGAAATATGCGGGTTTCAAATGAATCTCGTCAATAAAGAGGGAGCAAGCCTAGTCATATCCTCTAGCTTCAATATTGATGAAACAGACTGCCAGGCAGAACTACCCCAGGACCTGGTCCATAAAATAAGATCATATCTCATCAAGGGCTTTGCCGAAGAGGCCAGACTAAAAGCAGAATTAAGCGAAAAGAAAGTTGGCCATATTTTTTTCCAGGATAAACGTGGGCAAAAGGTAATTAAACGAATTCAATGCGGTTCGGAGTCTGATAATAGAATAAAAGTTAAAGGCGCAAATAGATAGTCCCGCTGATTGCGGGACTATCTCGTTTTTTAATCGACTCTTTCTTCAACTTTGTCTAAAGACTTCTTCTTTCTCTCTTCTTCTTTTTCAAGAGCTTTTTTCTTAGTGTCGTAATGCTCTTCCATTCTCTCTTGTTCAAGCTCGAGCTGCTCTTCGCTAGCTTCTTCTTGTCTTTCAATCTCAGATTCCTCGAACTCTTTTTTATCCTCTACCCGCTCTTCCTGTCGTTCAACTTTACTCTCTTCACCTTTTTTATCAAACCAACCAGCAAATGAGTTCAGAGAGAAAATACTGATAGAAGCAATCAATAAATATTTCATAGTGGTTCCTCCGTTACCTACTTACGTTGAAGTCAGAAGCCAAAATGGACAATACTTATTGAATCAATCCACATTTATTCAGTCAGAGAATCGTCCAGGAGTTCAGGTAAGCGAGAGAAAAGCCCCGTAAAACGAGTGGGTTTTCTTGATAACCATAGGAAGTCAGGCCGCTGATTACTAATCCAATCTCCCCCAATGATGCGGCCAGCGCCATCCAGGTCCAGGTAGTATTCGTAAGTTCTAGAGCTGGTTCTTTGTCGGGATGTCCCTAAAACAGGTTCCCAGGTATTCCGGGTCAGAAGAAAAACATACTTCACTACTGTTCTAACTCTTGCCACAGAAACCGTCCCTGGAGCGGAAGTACTTCGGGGTGATAGATTTCTGTTTCGAATGGTTGAACTATAGTCATAAGCAATATGATTCCAGACTTCACGATTGCGATCAATATCAGCAATAAAAGTTGTCCCATCAACGCCCAGTTTGTTTGAAAGGATTAAGTGGAAGGCCCCGGCATTCATATCGTGTTGGCAGCGATCAGTCGTTGTTGTTGTATTGTTACAACGACTGCCCATTTGAGAATGACCATCAGTAAATTTCTTTGCGTAGTACCAGCTTAAAATGCCCTTAATATCAGAGGACCCGAAGGGGATGCGAATTCCATCAGGATTGGTCACCACGATAGGCGTCGGTTCAGAAAAATTCATCGCGGCACCGGCCCAACCATCACAAATCCCTTCCCAGGTGGGTCTTGAAGGACTGGCGTAATTATCAACCTCTCTTTTTACCGGGTAATCATAACGACCTATGAAAAGGTCCCATTTCTCAGAAGGGGCCAGGGCCCTTAGTTGAGACTCACTCATCTGCTCTGCCTGGGCCTTAGTCGGGGAAACTAAGTTAAAACCGGAAGGTCTCGCAGCATTCCAGCGATAATTAATCCCTCCCTTATAGCGGGCCCAGTAATCACTAGACCAATACCTTTCGGGATCAGAAACTTTGCCACGAAGTGGTAAGTCGGAGAAGCGGAAATTTATTGTGGTACTCATGATAAGAGGATCCGAAATCCTCATCCATGCCCTATCAATATCGATATTAGTTGCGGCAAAACTCAATTGAACTGATGAAAAACAAATCAAACCATATGAAAGGATTTTCATTTTGGCCTCCTCTGGACGTCAGGAGGTTAAAATCGAGGGCACCTGTTGAATAGTCCGGCCTGGTCAAACTTACTTAACTAAAAAAGTTACTTAATGAATTCAATTTCGCTTAGGAAAGTCCACTGAAGATTACTAAGTTTAATGCGCACCTTCTGACAGCTAGAGTTTAAGGCTTTTTGATTGGAAAAAACAAATTCGCTATCCGCCACCTCAATAGGTAAATGATCAATCCTTAGAAAAACGTCATCGCAATAAATTTGAAGTTTATGAGGGAAAGAAATACCTTCGGCCGATTGGTGCAGCAGGTGGATAGAAATCCAGTTTATCTCTTTTTTTTCACCAAGGTCAAAGACGATATCCGTCTCCCCTAGAATTCCTACCCATTCTTGATCGAGATAGTTTATGGGAGAAGCTGTCACTTTATTGAAAAGCTTATTTTTATCATCCGGGTAGGTAGAAGAAGGTGGAGTTAAATAAAAGTATGCATGAGGAGTTATAGTTCCGTTCTTATAACCATCTCGTAAAGGAAGTTTGGTGAGATGGATTTGACCTAACCAACTTAACCTGATCTGGGTATAACGATCATTTGCCTGAGCCAGCTGAGCGTTCAATCGGGAAAGAGAGGTAGCTGTATAACCACCACCTTTAAGAAGATCTTTGCCCCAATTAAATAATTCAACCGTGGCCCAGAACCCCGATGGTTCCAGCGCCCGGGAAAGAGATTGAATATAACTTTTCTTATCTAACACTCCATCGGCCCCTACGCTGTCTTGCCAGGCCTGAATATCAACTCCTGTGGTTTTTTTAAAAAGCCGGGCCCTACCGGCCACTTCTCCGGGTGTGATTTTTCCCACCAGATCTTTTAAATACGGGGAAACAACAATAGGATGAAGGGAGCTTCTCCGAATCACCTTAACTAGACCCCGAAAATAAGAGAAGTAAAACTCCTCCAGGTGGCCCGGTTCATCAGGTATGTACCATCCTTTTAATTCTCGATATTTTTTAAATAAAGGAAGAAACTCACTGACTAATTTTGCTGTCTCACCGATAGCAAATTTTGAGTTAGGGGGAGCATAAAACTCTGGACAACTGTTCATCGTACTAAGTAGGCCCAGATATATATTAAACTTTCGCTTTCGTGCCTCTTCCAGAATAGGATAAAGCTTACCGGGAAAACCCTTTACCCAATCAGTTTTATTCTCACGACATCCTCCGGTTTTATGTTTCGTCGCCTCAATAACCAGAGTGTCCATACCAAGTTTTTCTAAGAGCTCAAAGTAACGAGGAACCTCACTTAAGGGAAGTTCCTCTTGATTCGGATAACCAAAGTGGAGGAAGGTCCCATTTAAAATGGTGTGACCATGTGACACTGGAGAAGTAAATAAGAGAAGAAGTGAATAGAGAATCCACATTCCTTATTTAAGCATGAGATGCAGCTCCTTAAAACCAGAAAACGAAAGTGAATAATGGTCTCGCACTGAAGCAATAGAATCAGAAAGTTTAAAGGGTGGTAATTCTTGAATAAGACTCTCAAATAGAAATGACATTTCTAGTCTCGCAAGCTTTGCACCAATGCAATAATGTGCACCATATCCATATGCGAGGTGCCTCGCCTTTCTGTGAATATCTAACTCGTATGGTCTCGCCTCAAACGGTAAGTCACGATTTACCAGATGGGTTGAAATAAAGATGACATCTCCAGCTTTAATGATTTGCTCTCCAATACGTGTTTCCTCCTTTGCTACTCTGAAAATAAAAGTCACCGCTGGGTCATACCGCTTAAACTCTTCAAGCATTTGGGGGATAAGACTTAAATCCGTTCGTACTTCTTCCTGGATATCCTGATGAAGGGCCAAAAGGAACATGGAGTTATTGATCTGATCCGTAGTAGTGGCCATCCCCGCAACAAGCATCATGATGAGCTGTGAGATTAAATCATCCCGCCCCAAATCAAACCCTGATTGCATTTTTAAAACATGGGAAACGTAATCATCCTGTGGATGGTTCTTTCTTTTATCAATTAATTGAGAGAAATATCTTTTGAGATTTAAGGCAGCTTCATTTACTTCACGGCCATCTTCATCCCGGTACTGGGAAGCTCCTCCAAAAAAACCTGTCATGATATTTGACCAGTTTAAAAAATCAGCACGATCTTCTTCAGGAATAGAAAAAAGATTAGCGAGAACTGTGGATGGGAGTTTTTTTGCTACAGTCTCAACAAATTCAAATTCCTTTTGTCCTTTGATCTCACTTACAAGGTTTTTGATCGTTTCTCTTATCGATTCTTCAAACTTAAGCAGGACCTGATCCTCAAACCCGGAGGCCATGCTTTTCCTTTTACGAGCATGATCTTCATCATCACTCATAACCATCATTTTCTTCACAACTCCAAAAAAATCTGAAACAAGGTTCAGATTCATATTTGGCATACGGGAAATAAAAAAAGAACCGCGATCAGCGCTAAAAGAGCTACTGCTCAGAACTTCTTTTGCGTGATCCACTCGGGTAATCACATGAAAGTTCCCTTTCTCCCAAAAATAGATATCTCCAAAACTTTTAAGGTACTTTGAAAAGTCATCAGGAAATGTTGCGACATTGGACTGTTTTTTAAAATCGTGGAACCCAATCATATACTACTCCTAGAGTATTTGTAGTCTTTTAAAGCTGCGTTTAAGATTATTTGCCAGGGCCTTTCGCCCATGAAGATAAGTAAAGTTATCGCAAATAACCAGGTCTCCCTTTTCCCAACTATGGTTATAAAGGAATTCAGGACAGTAGAGTTTTTCAACTAGCCAGTGATAAAACTCTGTCTGGTCTTCCGTTCCAAGGATCTCAAGCTCAACTGGATTCAGTGAGGTTGTTACCTTTTCGGCCATGCGAAGAATCGTTCGTCCTGAAGCCGGATGAGTTTGTACCAATGGCACTTCAATGACACCGCCATAGTGAGCAAGTTTCTCCGTACTGTAACGAAGCCTTATTTTCCTGCATCTTTCTTTTTCAGACTCAGATAAACTTAGCCAGACTCTTTCAGTATTACAAAAAATTGTCTCTCCTCCTGTGCCTTGGGATTCAGTACAATAAAAAAGTAAGAAACGTGGCTCAACATAAAAAGCACCATCCCAATGAAATGGAACCGGGCCGTCTGAAAAGAGATAATTTTTTGCGTTCTGGGTATAGGCCATAGTCATTAGTGGCCCCAAATCCCAATGCAGTAATTTATCTTGAAGAGTTCCTTCTTTTTTACTCATTGAGGCTGCGTACTCTATGAGTTCCTCATCTTCAAACTGCTGTGACTTCAAAATATACATAACGTTCTCTTTCTAGTTTTAATTTCGCATTGAGCTTAAGCGCTTCAGATTTATGCATAAGCTCGAAGCGGTCTTTAATTTTTACGACAACATTGTGCCAGGGTGTGGCCCATCGTGAGCTACTTGGGATGAGTTTCACCCCAAACTTCTCACTCTTTAATTGATGAGGATGGATGGATAAACGGAGATGATTCTTAAAATAAGTATTAAGAAGCCTAGACCAGGCATCTGATCTACGGAGGAGTTCGTAAGATCTCTCTTTACTCATTTTATGAATGGAATTTCGTGATTTATTCTTTTCTAAGAGAATCAAGTCTTCAAAAAGAAACCGATGAATCCCGTTAAATAATCTCTTATACTCGGGATCGCTGGAAACTTTCGTCTTAACTTCTGCAAGAGGTGCAGCGAAATCATTCAAGAGCACGTTTCGTAGTTCTTGCGGAGTTAATGAAGAGTAAAGGTCATCCATTCTAAATAAGCTTAACCGATCAAGATTAAACTCCTCGAGGATCGTCATCACTCCTTCATTGTAGCGGTCGATCACTTCATCACTTACTAACACCACATCGCTAAAGACCCGACCATCAGAACAAATAATGATACGTGCACCAGGTTTATAAACCTCGCTAACTTTAAGACAAAGTTCTTGCAAATTCTTAAGTGCTAGAACTTCGCCAAAGTCTGGTAACTCTCCAGCAGTTTTTTCAAGGCTCGGACTTTTAGCGGGGAAGGCCGGTAAAATGAAAACTAATTCTTCATTTTTCTCAAGCTTCTCCTTAATGCTCATGATCAAAGGTATTTCTTCGTTAAATCCATCAGAATCGACCAGACTGTAGGTCAGTAAAATGTCGGCAATTTTCTTAAGTGTCTGCATCTTCCACTCCTCGGTTACTCGTATTTATAGAGCATTTAGTTGTATTTAATAATTAAATGGTATAAATACTCGACATAGAGGATTACCTATATGAGCATAACTTATCGAGATTTAGAGAACTTCATCATTTGCGCAGAATCAAAAACACTTTCAGAAGCGGCCGAGAAACTTGGCATGGCCCAACCTTCTCTCTCCTTAGGGCTTAAAAAACTCGAGACCGAACTTGAGACCAAACTCTTTCTACGGAGTAAGGAAGGTCTGAAACTCTCTCCACATGGAAAAAGTATTTTACCGGATGCCCGTGAAGCCTTACTTAACCTAGAAAAAATAAAAGGTAAGAAACTGAGTGTTAAATTTAAAGTTGGCTGCCACCCTTCCGTCGGGATGTTTATTTTG
>JAEYUK010000073.1 GCA_023432655.1 Pseudomonadota bacterium
CCCTTAAAGAATCTGGTGGCTCATACATCGATGCGGACTCAGGAATCGCTTTAAGAAACTCAAATAATGTCAGGATTCTTAATAATAAAATAATCGACTCGCTCTTCGGGATTGATGTTTACAGTGGGAATAACATTTTAATCAAAGGAAACGAAATCACTTCAAAAAATCTCGATATTGGAATGCGAGGTGACGCCATCAGACTCTGGTCGGTGACTGATTCAGAAGTTCTGAACAACACATGGACCCATTCCCGTGATGTCGTCTCCTGGTATTCAAAAAAGATTGCCTTCCGAGGAAATAAAGGGAGTGATTCCCGCTATAGCATCCACAGTATGTATAGTCAGTTTCTCATCATACAAAACAACCATTTCTCAAGAAATCAGGTTGGAATCTTCCTTATGTACGGAAGTGATTTTATTATTACTAATAATCATATCGAAAGGGCCCAAGGCGCCACAGGAATGGGAATTGGATTGAAGGAAACATCCAATATCCTCGCACAAAATAATACCATCAACTACTCCGCCGTAGGTGTTATGGTGGATAACTCTCCTTTTAAAAAAGGGAGTCGCAATTGGTTTCACAATAATAAATTTTCATTTAATGGAAAAGGAGTGCTGTTAAGCAGCGATCTCCCCGGAGGAGAATTTAAAAAAAATATTTTCCTGGGAAACCTTGATGATGTGGATACCGATAAACGCCATGGCAGCAGAAGCCTGTGGGATAAAAATATCTGGGATAAATATCAGGGATTTGACAAAGATAATAATAATGTCGGTGACACCGCTTTTATCATAAGAAAATATGGCGAAACCCTCAAAGGAACGAATCCTAAAAGTGCCTTCTTTTTTGGGACTCCTTTATTTTCACTTTTAAGCCTTATTGAAGAAGTGACTAATTTTGGGAATCCCGTGACTGTGCTGGAAGATAGGAACCCTCAATTAAGGGAATAATTATGTTAATGATTAAAAATTTGAAAAAAAATTTCGGAAAGGTTCAAATCCTTAAAGGCATAGAACTAGAGATTAGATCATCTGAAAGGATCGCTCTGGTTGGACAAAATGGTTGTGGCAAAACCACTCTAATTAGATGCCTCTTGGGACTTTACCAGTTTGAAGGTAAAATCGAAATTTTTGGAGACGATATTCTCACCCATCGGGAAATGGCCTTAAGGCATGTGGCCTTTGTTCCTCAAACTCCACCGGCACTTAAAAATACAGTAAAGGAAATTATCTCTTTGGCGACTGAACTAACGGGTATGTCCCGGCAGAAAGTAGAGGAAATTACCGATGAACTGGGACTTAATCTTTCGAAAATCATGGATACACCCTTTAAAGGCTTATCCGGAGGGATGAAACAAAAGCTCCTCATCGCCTGCGCCTTAGCAAGAGATCCGAAGGTCCTCATCATGGATGATCCATCCGCCAACCTCGCTCCACAAGCGCGCTCCGTTTTTTTCAAACTTTTATCAAAGCTCCCGAAGGAGACGACAATGCTCCTTACTTCTCACCGGGTTGATGAACTTTCGGGGATCGTCTCAAGAGTCATTGAAATCGATGATGGCGTTATCTCCATGGATGATATCGTTGAAGGACGTGGAAATGAAATCCTCACAGGTGAACAGGTCTGCGAATTAAATCTTTTAAAAGTCCCAGCTTCAGTCAGAGAGGCCCTCTTAAAATGGGGGTTTAAAGCTATGGATGAGAAAGAACTTCTTTGGAAAGGAACAATTTCGTCGGCAGATAGTTTTAGGTTTCATGCGACCCTTACCCGGTGGTCAGGAATCATTTCAGGAGTCAAACTAGAAACAAATAAAATCAGGAAAGATCATTATGAAAAAAACATTAAAATTCATCCTTCTCTTTTGCATACTTTTAATCACAGCTTGCCAGGACATGAGTTCAATGACGCCACAGGAGCCGATGTGGAACAAAGAACCATGCTCAAGGTGCCGAATGATTTTAAGTGAAAAGCGCTTTGCGGTTCAGAGAATTTTAAACAATGGAGAGATTCATTTCTATGACGATTTGAATTGTGCTTTTGGACATGGTCACCATAAGGATGATGGAAAACTTTATGTGAGACCTTTTGGTGGAGAAACTTGGCTTCCTGCCGAAGAAGTCAAATACGTCGGTGGCCTAAGAACACCTATGAATTCTGGACATGGGGCGGTTTTAGAAGGCGGCGATATCACTTTCCAGGAATTATTACACAAATTTAAAGAGTAACTTATGAAACAAACACTGAAACTATGTCAGCTTGAGATGAAAGAAACTTTCCGGGGACGGTGGTACCAGTTCTACTTATTAACAGTCTCTCTTCTGATCAGTCTTTTATTTTACTTCGGATTGGCAGAGTCTAGAATTTTGGGTTTCACAGGACTTGGTAGAATTCTTCTCACACTGATTCAAATCAGTATCATCGTTTTACCTATCTTTACCATGATGACTACAGTCAGAACCCTGGTGGGTGATAAGGAAACCGGAGTATGGGAATATAACCTCTCGTTGCCTCTAAAACTTTCTACCTTCTATTGGGGCAGGGCCATTGGTAAATTTCTGGCCCTTTATCTTCCTCTTCTCCTCGGTATGTTTTTGGCCGGCATTCTAAGTATGGCCAAAGGATATGAAGTTCCATGGAATATCATCACTCTCTACACTCTATTTATCGGGGCTAACCTACTGTGCTTTACGGGTATGGCGCTCCTTCTTTCAGTCTTTTCTAAATCACAGGAAATGGCCATTGGCCTTGGGTTTATTTTATGGCTTTTTTTTGAGGCGATGGTAGATGCCCTTCTACTCGGTCTCATGCTGAAACAAAGGGTGTTAGCTGAGCTCATTCTTGGAGTCGCCTTTTTAAATCCATTAC
>JAEYUK010000132.1 GCA_023432655.1 Pseudomonadota bacterium
TGATATCATGACTGGTACTACGGAAGTTCGATTCATTTATAATGATATTCAACAATTTTGGGTCACAGAAAACGGGACCATTTATTCGACCGATACAATTGCCAAATATACATGGACCATTATTTCAGTAGGCGGTTCTTGGAACAATACTGGTTCGTCGTGGACTCATGGAGAAGCTGGTTGGAATGACTATGGGACTGGTGTTTGGAACTATTTTGCGAATGGTGATTGCACTGGTTGTTTTGGTCATCAAATGGTTTTGTTTGGTAATGGGCGATCTGGATATTATAGCTTCGGTAATAACTACCAAAACGAAACTGTTGGCATGAATGGTCGCTTCACTTTGAATGCAAATTACACGGCAGGATCTACTTTAAAAATCTGGATACGCTAAGGCGCGCTTTCAACTTTAGGAATAGGTCAATGAAAGGGCAAAGGGCATAATGTGAATAGACTCATTTAGTTATTTAGGACGTTTGGAGAATAGTATTTTTGTTCAGAATAATATTATTAGGAGTTAAGATTTCTTCGTCCTTGTCACCGGCACAATCTGCACACAAACATTGTAAACCTCTGTCTTCTCTCCCTCTTCAAGAAGAGCCGCAACCTTCCTTCTAAACTCCCGCGCTAATTCTTTGGCCTTCGGAAGATTGGCCATGTTGATTGGCAAAACGATTGAGGTGATATCTCTGATGTCGGTCGGGTCATGAACTAATGAATTTAAGGACTGCATAATCACCTGTCGATTGGCCTCTCGGAGCGCCCTTGAAGGGATGTTGTGAGTCGTTGTCACATTTTTATGCGTACGGAGATATTTGCCATTCTTAATTTCAACTAATCCTAAGGAAATCATGATATCGAAGGAATCTTTGACGGTTTGTTGGTTTAGATTCAATCTATCCGCGATCCAGGAAAAATCATCCCGGTAATCTTTTGTCTCCATAAGATTCAAAATTGCGTAGTGGTGCCAATCTGCAATCAATGAATATTCTTGTTCACTTAGTTGGTGGGCCCCACCAAGTTCTTTTTTCGACTTCTGAGAGTATTCGATAATTTGTTGAACTATTTTTCCTTCTTCTTCATTGAGGCAGAGGGCCTGAACGATACGACAGGATATTGAGTTCCCTGGGATATACTTTTTGTTGAGAATGTCACTCATTCTGCCTGAAGAAATTTTTAAGTCTCTGGCAAAGGCCCGGATGGAATAGTTTTGATTTCTTTCTTTCCGTTCCATTAATATTTTATGGAGTAGAAGAGAAAGATCGATCTCTGTTGTATTATTCATTGTTAACTGCGAATGTTCTGAACACGAGTAGGTGAAGATCGTAATACTCGTTGTTAGTAAAACTGGAGATCTCTCCAGAAATAATCAAAGCATTGAAATATCTGATTAGTTCTGAAGTTGTCCCCGGACGTTTAAGATGAAGAGCATAGGAATACAAAAGCTCATGAATAATTCCGACCGCCTGGTGCTCTGGAGTTAGTCTCTTCCATTTATCATTTGAAATGATATATCTTTTATCGCCTTTAAAGCGCGGCTCTCTTTGAATGATGGTCTGGTGCAAAGTACAGTTTTTCGGGACCAAGGTCACCCCGATGTCATTTACTGGTAATAGGATAACATTGTCGATGAAGCTCGCTTCAGATTCAAATTGACTTAACCGGTGAGACATAAAAACTTTAAGGCGATGTCCGGCTTCGGGAATCCGGTCTATTAAGCTTCTGGCAACTGACAAACTTGTATTGGAATGGGGAAATCTAGGCTTGAGTCCATAGAGGTACTCGGCTTCGAAGGCATCATAAAATTTATCTTGGGATGGATCGTCACACATGATGATATTGCCCCCGTTGCCCCTTTCAGTCCAGGCCAAAGCCTGGAAACAAAAGCAAAGCAATGAGCATAATAACAATCTTTTCATAAACGCTCCGATCATCAATTTTCCCTGTGAAATACGTTATTTGATCGCCCTTTTCAAGTTTTTTTGAAACGGCTTGTTATGGATTTTTCTACTAGTGCTCCCTTAATTCAGTGGAACAGTTAATGATAAGGTGTGCACCCATTTGATACAGTGATGGCAAAAAATATAAATAGGGCTTTCCTGATCTATGTCAGGTAATTTTTACATATCTCTTGGTAGATTCGGTGCATTCATAACGGCGGAGTATTTATGATTTTGGACTTTCGTGAACTGGATAAGGCCCACACTTTTGTTGGATCTAAGGCCTATGTTTTGGCCATGATGATCCAAGAAAATCTTCCGGTACCTGCAGGGATGATCATCTCCCACTTGCCAGAGGGGGATCAGGATTGGAAACGCATTGAGGAGTGGTGGAACCTGCAACTTAATGCCCCTCTGGCCGTTCGTTCATCGGCCTTTGGTGAAGATTCAGAAGAAATGAGCTTTGCGGGACAAAATCAAACCTTTTTGAATGTGAAGACAATTGAAGAATTAAAAGAAGCTATAAAGGCCTGTTTCAAATCCATCGATCGTGAAGCTTCTCAGAGTTACCGTCAGTTCTTCATGGGTGAGAAAAAAGAAGTTCCAATGAACGTGGTTCTTCAGGTCATGGTGAATGCTAAATACGCGGGAGTCTACTTTTCAGTGAATCCTACCCGTGCTGAAGAAGGGGCCCTCCTGGAGTATGTTGAAGGGCTTGGTGAATCTCTGGTATCAGGTCAGGTGAATCCATTCAGGATATTTAAAAAAGATGAAAAAATAGAAGGCCCTCTTTCAAAAGATATTTTGAATCAAGTTTTCGAACTTGGTTCAAATGTTGAAAAAAAACTTTCTCAGAAAATAGATATGGAATGGGCGATTGATCATGATTCAAAAGTGTATCTCTTGCAAGCAAGACCCATTACTTCGGCCAGGTCGGAAACCAAACAAAAATCCTATCTTCAAGATGAACTCGAGCGAATTAAAAAGAGCTACCAAGATGAGACCTGGTGGGATGGGCAGACTTTTGCTGAATGGACTGGCAGACCAAGTCGTCTAACCTTTGAGGTGTGGAAGCGCGCTTTCGCTCCAGGGGGAGCCTTTGATAGTTCTCTTCAAGAACTTGGGTATCTTGGCTTTACTGATAAGTCCTATTCGCCTCATGAGTCGATTATGGATCGGCTTTTTGGGCGGGCCTACATCAATATGTCTAAAATGGTCCCTTTGTATTTTGGTCCCATCCCTTATCGAATTGAGCCATCTCCTCGCGCCCATCTTAAATTCGAATGGTACAAAGTCAGTACCACAGGGGTTTTAAATACCCCTAAGAGTCTTTGGCGCATGGTGAGTGTAGGGTGGAATATGTCCACTAACCGCCGCAGATGGATTGAGAAATCTCGAAAGGAGCTCATTGAGTTTAAACATAAAATGCAGCGTCCGCAAAATGGTTCCCTCTATGGATCATGGACTGACGAAGCGCTTTTAAATATCTGGCAAAAGGAAGTCGCAAACTTCTCCAGAGTGAGTCTTAAATGGCCATTAAATTTGGTTGTGTTGATTGAAGCGACTAACCAGAGCTTGCGTGCCGTTTTATCAAGTGTTGTAGGTAAAGATAAAGTTGAAGAATACCTTCAGCGCTGGACAGGAGCAGGACTTAAAACGGCAACTTTTGAAATGAATCGGTACTTTTTACGGGCCGTAGAAGAGCCACTTAAAAGAATGTTCTTCTTTTCAAGATTTGGCCATAGAGGTCCTGGAGAGTTAGATTTGTCTCATCCCCGTTGGGAAGAGCTAGGTGACTCGGCCTTCGGCGGCGGGAAGATTAAAGAAGTTGTTTCTCATTCTGATTTAGACGTTGAAGCAGAAATTCATTCACTCAAGACATTTAAAGACGCGGTTTTAATTGAGGAATGGCGCTTACTAAAAGAGCTCTTAGAATTACGCGAACAGTGGAAAATGGAAATTCTGAGACCCTATGCCCATATTCGCTATATCAGCTTAGAACTTGGTAAGCGACTAGGCCTAGGACAGGATATCTTTCAATTAACAGTCGAAGAAGTAGAAGAGCTTGCGCAAGGTAAGGTTGATCTGGCCTTAATCAAGAAAAAGATTTCCAGACGAAAAGAAGAACTCGATGCCTATAAAGGCGTGTATCTTCCTGATGTCCTTAAAAAACAAGAAGTCGGTGCCTGCCTTAATAAGATCGATATCAGTAGTAGTTCTCTTCGAGGAATCCCTTTAAGTCACGGTGTGATGAAAGGAACTGTACGTGTTGTGAATGATCCCAAAGAAGTGGATTTTTCAGACTGGCCAGATGACGCTATTCTGGTTGCCCCTGCGACTGATCCTGGATGGACCGCTCTGTTCACTCG
>JAEYUK010000144.1 GCA_023432655.1 Pseudomonadota bacterium
TGCACCACCAGCGGGACCTTCGGGAGTTGCCGCGGACACGGCTTCCAAAGTTTTAGGAGTCCACTTTCCTGACTCCCATGACAGGACCTGCCCATCAACTGCATTCATTTGAACTAGCTGCTTACTCGTTTGGGACATAAGTGATACAGGCACTGCTTGAATGGCCTGAAATGAATAAACTTTTTCTGTCGTCGTTTTATCAGTGACTCGGATACTTACTGCATTACCAACAGGCACATTGGCGAGAACATCACTTAGATTACATGCAGGGAAACTAAGCTTAACGTGGAAAACGCCTTGAGAAAGTTCAACCCCAGCTAATTCTTGGGTACACAAAATCACATTAAGCTGGTCTGAGTAGGCCAAATCGAATTTTAAATTAACACTTCCATTAACCGGCGAACCATTGCTATTAACTAATCTTCCCGAATAACTTAGTGAGGTTGAGGCAAAACTCTGTTCCATACTCGTTATGAGTATTAAAATTAATGAACCAAGAATTTTGGAATAAATACCCATAAATTTAAAAAAGGTTAAAACCCTCTTAATTTATCGGCAGTTTTCGGAATGTTTTTAAAGTCTTAGGTTAGAAATTTTTCATTGAATAATCTGCACGCTCTTTCGCAAGTAAATCCTTAGGAGCTTCATTTCTAATCTTCTCAAGCCGAGGGACAAGACCTGCTAAGTTCGCGATTTGTATACCAAGACCTGGCCGAGCATTAAGCTCAAGTAGAATTGGCCCTTGATCCGGAGTTAAGACGATATCCACTCCCAAGTAACCCAATTCCACCATGTCATAGCATTGGGCCGCCAGTTCCAAAATTTCCCGCCAGAAAGGAAGTTTTAGATTAGAAATCTTATTACCAGTGTCCGGATGAGTATCAATCACTTGGTTTCTAATAACAGCATTATTAGTCCACCCGTTAGAAAGATTAAGACCTGCCCCAATCGCTCCTTGATGGAGATTAGCTCTCCCATCAGAAGATTTGGTAGGAAGCCGAACCATACTCATCACCGGAAAACCTTCAAACACGATAACCCTGATGTCAGGAATCCCACCATAGGAGAAATCATCAAAGATAGGATGCTTATCAATTTTTGCCTGAATGATGGCCATGTCACTCTGTCCACCGAGAGAGTAAAGGCCCGAAAGAATTCCGGAAATATGATGTTTAACTTCATCAATCTCCATCAGCCTATCATTTGAGCGACGGCATAAAATATGGATTTCTCCGTTGCGCTCTTCTTTTATCACTTCTTTGACGACAATGATCCCGTTACCTTGTGATCCCTTGGCCGGTTTAATCACGAAAGAATCGTAGTTCATAAGTTTCAAGTGAAGATTTTTTAGCGATCCGTAGTTCTCAACGATCAGATAATTCTCAGGCGTAGGAATCCCCCAGGCCAGAGCACGCTGAGCTGTCAGAATTTTATTATCAACAAGAGGATAATTGGATCTTTTATTGTGGCGAAGGATGTATCTTCCCACACGGTTATTGATCCCCAATATCCCCATTTTTTTTAAGTCATGGAAGATCATGGATTTGACCCTCTTTCTTTTTCTTCTGCCGCACTAAATCTCTAAATCGTAAGAATTCAGAAATGCGGTAGCCCTTATACTTACCAACCAAAATAAGAAGACCGATGATGGTGATAAGAAGTTCAGGGTTCGTGAAAATGAACATTTCAAGAGACGAAATAAAATACAGGGAATAAACGAGGACTGAGATAACTAGCGTACCCAGTAATGTTTTAAGAGTATTAAAGATACCTTCCTCGGCCAGCTGAATTGAAAGCCTCTCGATAATTGTTGTCACGATAACAATTGGGAAAAAGGCCAGATGCTTCTGAGAAATGGAAGTGAGGTCTACGCTGAAGAAGGCGTAACTAATCATTAGGAGTATGATCAAGGTTAAAATGATTGAAAGACGAGGGACTGCCAGGAGATAAAACTTATCCAGAATATACCTCTCCCCAATTCCCACCACGACCACAATCGCAAAAAACAGCATCCCAAAACCGAAGGAAGTTTCTTTGAAGAAAAGGGCCAGAAGAATCGGAGTAAATATCCCAAAGGTCGGGACCCCAATGATATTTCTCGCAAGTGACAACACTAAAGTTCCAATAGGAATCAAAAGGATTGTCGTAAACATCGTCTGAAGCGGCAAAGGGAGACGATAGAGGCTTAGTTTAGAAAAGATTGAATCAGACTTCACAACTTCTTTCTTGAACTCTTCTCTGTTGTATTTGTTGATTCTTGCCCGTTCTGCGTGAATCGAATAACTCACATTCTTTTTAGAGAGAATCTTTTCTACTTCTTCATAGTTTCTGAAGATAACCATATAATTATCAGGTCTTTCTCCGAAGAAGCCACGGTTGGTATCAACCGGTATCCAGCGGTTACTTAAAAAAACTTCGTTCGCGAAGGTGAATCTAATTTTAGTTTCCTGAGCTTCTTTTAATTCAGGCATGCGGATCATTACTACGATTCGTGATGGTACTCCTTTACGTCTGGCAATGATGTTAAAAAGCTTCGCCTTAATCAGGGGAGAACCTTTCCCTGTATTCAATGTCTCATGAATCGTTTTTACTGCAGTATTACGTTGAATCTCTTCTTCGATGTAATAATAAATCTTTCGTACTAAAGACGTTTTGTCTTCAGTCCCCTCTAAGATGGCATTCTCCAGAGTTTGAATTGATTCGATGTCTTCCGGTAAAAGCTCCGGTACTTTTAAGAATTTTCTAAGTCCCTTAGGGTAACTAACAGAGTAATCCTTCGGAATATTTTTGTATGAAACATGGTTGAGATCCACCCTGGCAGAGAAAGTCATACGTCGGGTAATCGGTTCTTTGGATGACCAGGTCGCAATACTGGAATCAGAAACGGAATCTACGAAAACCTCGACCCCTTTACTGCGTAACTTTTCATCAGTAATTTTCTGACCGGCACCTGATTTAGGGATAGGGAATGAAAAACTTAAAGGGCTTCCTTTCGGTTTAACCGACAGATGAAAATCCCAGACATCATCCACCATCTGAGGGATCAAAGATAGATTAAGGACCTCGGATTTATAAAAGAGAATACCTATTGGGAAAAAAATCAGAAAAGCGGTGATAGTAACAATTAACTTTTTCATGATTAGTCACCCAGCACATGAGAGCGTGCCACATCAACAATGAATCGGCCCAAAAGAAGATTTCGGCCTACGAGAAATTTATATTCCATGCTAGATCGATCATTGAGGTTAATTAAAACCTCTCTTTCGATATTGCCCATTTTTATTTTTTCTTTAATCACATAGCGCTTGCTGATAAAGCCTGAAGTATTAGAAACTCTCTGTGTGGTATCAACTTTACGGACAACTTCAACTATTTTGCCTTCAGAATCTACTGTCTGAAATTTAACGAATAACTCTCCCCGCTGTTCAACTTCTTCAATATTCACAGCATGAAGGGAAGTTGTTTTCGCTCCGGTATCAATTCTCGCCTTGTGTTTGATTTTTAATTCAGGCAGGGAAACCCACTCCACTCGACCGATAAGAACTTTCTCTTTAAGGAGTTGAGAATAAGCGGGTGAGACAACTCCCTGACTTAGAAAGAGTAAGAGTAAAAAAACCTTCAAGCTTATGCCTTTGTGGATCTGTGAAACTTCCTAAATAATAATATTGCTTAATCTTCTCGGCAACAGAGATTCAGAAGCTAAGTAATTAAATATATAGGGCGACAAACGGTCAAAGAATCACTCATTAAATTATCGATTGATCCGATAAGGTTATACATCCAAACAAGGGGGACTTATGCCTTATAAAGTGACTTCTTTTTTTACTTTTTGCTTTCTCTTTACTGTCTGTAGCTTTCTGGCAGTTCACCATGCCCATATGAAATCTCCAACTCAGTCGCGTGAAATCGCCAGCTGGGGTAAGACAGTACACCCTTGGTATGATGCCAGTTACAAACTTTAGTCAGTTCGGGATGGAATTTCCTTTAGTTAGTTCCATCCCTACTTTTGAACTTTAAGGTACTTAACGTAGTTTCTGATAATTGAAGATTTCCGGAAGTTTTTAATTTCCGGGTAATGAAGCACAAACGAACTCTCATACATCATCGGAATCCAGGGCAAATCTTCAAAAATGATCTCTTCCATTTCGTGGAAAATTTTATCCCGCTGATCCAGGTTGGTTGTCATTTTAAGCTCGTGATAAAGTTCATCTACGCGCGGATTGGAATATCCGGACTTATTAACTCCGGGAAAGTTAGCACTATAGAGGAGTTGAAGGATATTCTCTCCGTCAGGGTAATCAAATAGCCAGTTATCTGTGAAAAACATGAGCTGACCGGCCCTCCCCTTTTGAAGGAATTCGCTAAAGGAAAGGACTTCGATTTCGACTTTGAGTCCAATCTTTTCAAGCTGTTCTTTAATAAAGTTAGCTTCTTTAATGTTTACCGCCTGAGTCCCCCGGGTTGAGTAAATAATTTTGGGAACCTGAGAAGGTGAACTGAACCCGGCTTCTTTTATGAAGGCGCGGGACTTTTCCGGATCGTAGATAAAGCGAAAATCTTTGGCAGGCATATATCCCGAAATTCCGGGAACAAGTAAGGAGTTTGCCCGTAAGTTGGTATTACTGGAAAGTAACTTAATATATTCGTCATAATTGATGGCATAAGCGATCGCCTGGCGAAGCGACTTACTTTTACCTAAAAGCGGATCATTCATGTTGAAGGCAAGCCAGCGGTTAGCGAGGATAGGAAAATGCTTCAGCTCGAGTTGACGTTTTTTAATCTCCTGTTCGAGTTCCCCTGATTCGTCATAAAGCTGATCGATGTAGGTTTTAGGAACTGTTAAAAGATCGAACTCCCGGTTAAAGAACTTATCCCACCTTTCTTTTTCGTTATTAACTACTTCAAAATGTATTGAATCAATGAAAGGTAGTTTTTCCTTTGAGGAAGATAGTAGTTTCTGGACGTTGGCATAGCGGTCACCAGAAGTTGGATAAAAAGCATCCCGGTAGTCAGCGTTCTTCAGCATAACTAATGAGCCTTCCTGTTCACCTTGATAAATGTAAGGGCCTGTTCCAACCAGGACATCATCCAATTTATTTTTGGTGTATTTCACCAGTTCCCATGGAACAGGAACGAGAAAGTTCAGGGCCAGATAATAATTAATATTAGGCTCGCTCTTAAGAAGTTCGATTTCTAATGTATATTTATCCAGTGCACGCACACCTTTCATAGGAAATTTGGGGAGATTTTCCCAATTGCCGCTTACCAGAGAATCATAATTCTGAAATCCTTCGATTAGACCATTAAAAATCCCTCTTCCAGGACTTTTTAACTCTTCCAGTGAGAGACGTTTAAATTGAGTTACAAAATCTTCAGCAACCAATTCCCGGACCTCACCGTCGAAGGCCGGATGAGGATGAAAGAAAACATTTTTCTTTAAACGGACGACAACTAATTTCCCCTTGTTAGATATTTTTGGAAAACCTTCTGCAATAAGCGGTTGAAGTTCATAAGGTCGTTTCAAGTAATGATACTGATAAAGAGGTTCCATGACTTGAGCTGAAACGAATAGGGAATCATCACTATAAGCTTTAGCAGGATCCAAACTTTCCACTTTATTATCTAAAGAAAGTCGGAGATGAGTTTTTGCGACTGGAGAGATGTTTAATTTCTTCCAACTCCAGACGGCAAGGGTAAGAAAACCTAAAGACAAAATAACTAAGACAATTGTACTTTTTCTCATAGCGGAAGATCTACTGACTTAAACTGATTGAAGAATGACTCTGATTTAATGCCTAAAACAATTTCGGCCATATCTTTACCGGAGTGGAATCCCAATCCCATTCCATGACCACTAAAGCCTCCGATGAAAAATGTTTCCACCGGAGCTTTAATTCTGCCGGCGAGAGGGAGTTCATGTTCAGTGAACCCCATAGTGCCAGACCAGCGATCGATCACTTTATATTTAAGTCCCAATTGCTCAGAGACGTACTGTTCAAGGCCACGTTGAATCTTGGGAGAAATTTTTTCATAGTCTCCAACTTCACCCTTCTCATCTAAGAGGCGTTTTCCTCCAATCAGGAGAACTCTCTCCCCCGCTTTTCGCCAATACACCCGCTCAGGAGAATCATAGTAGAGAGAGGGACAATTGAATCCTTCTTCGATCTCTACAGCGAGCATCTGAGCTCTTCTTGGAGTAATGATATTTTGAAAAGGTGTTGCGAACTGAGGGAAGTAGCCATTTAAGGCCAGGACGACTTGCTTTGACTTGATAAATTGATTTTCTGTTCGCACACCCTTATCAGCAATTTCAAATGCCATGGACCCTTCAATAAGTTCAACACCTCTTTCCGAAAGAATACTTTTTAAAGAACGAAGTAAGTCAACGGGGTTAATTTTATATTCAGGACCGTTCTCGAATGAGCCCAGGAAAGTCTTTTGAAGCGAAAGGGGTAACCTAGAAGCATCTGTCCAGTTAAAGTTAAACGACTCCGGAGAAAAGCCACCTTCCTGCAAAGCATTTTTTTGCTGATCGGATCTCATAAGAGTAGAAGAAGTCGTCGCTTCGAACGGAATCTGGCATTTCTTTAAGATGTGCTCATGAACCAGAGCTAAAGACTCTACGGCAAAAAGATAGAGACTCTTGGCCTTCTCATCACCCCAGTCTTGAACTAATGACTTGTAAAAAGAGACGCTGCCTTTAGTGAGAAAACCGGCATTCCGGCCAGAAGCTCCTGCTCCACAAAAGCGTCTTTCCAGAATCGTAACCTTTAGGTCCGGTCTCATTTCCGTTAACCAGTAGGCCGTTGAGAGGCCAACATGGCCACCACCTACAATCAGGATATCTGTTGAAGTATCTGCGACTGCAGATGAATTATTTCTAAACCAATGTGAAGTTGTCATACCTCATGATAGCAACTTGCTGAAAACTCAGGAAGCTTTTTTGGTAGTCTTGATTTCAGGGTAGAATTCTTCTTCGTACTCGCTCTTGAATTTAAGAAAAAGCTGATAATTTCGAAACTCGGTTTCGGACATCATCCCTATTTGCTCATCTAATGACCTTTTAAAGCACATATCGATAAAATTGAGATGGAAGGGGTCCAAATCAATGAAAAAGGCTTCCGTAAGAGGAACTGTCTTGAGTAAATCTTTTAAGCTTTTGGCATGGTACATATCACCACTCCTTCCTATCCCTCGTATCGGTATTTGGAGCTTGTGAGTGAAGAAGCTTTTAAAAAAAGTTCCCGATGGGATAATAGCTAGTTAGAACTACCATACCGTTTCGATCAAGAAAGACTTTTAGCTTTAACCATGGCAGAATAAAGAGATATGCAAAATTTTTGGCAAAACTTCCTGATAGAAATTGGCCTCTTCACATTTTTAGGGGTGCTCTATTATTTTTATCAGCGCAGAAAAATCATCCATTACGAAGAGAATAAAACCCCTCTGGTTATGGGTTTTATACTCCAATCTTGTCTCATGGAAAAAAAAGAAGACGAGCCTTCCGAAATCGATCACTTGATTGAAGCTTTGGATGATTATCTTCATAATAAAACTCCCTTTCCTCCTGTGGCCCTCTTAAAGCATTACCTGAATTCTGATTCCTGTTCAGATGAGCTAAGAGATGTTATCTCTTCCGGATTGCAAGAGATTGAGAACGATGGAAAAAAATAATTATATTTCGCCTAAGGGCCATCAGAAATTAATTTCGGAGTTGGAAGAACTGCTCAAGAATGAGCGTCCAGAAGTCACTAAACTCGTTCAGTGGGCCGCGAGCAATGGAGATCGTTCAGAAAATGCTGACTATCTTTATGGTAAAAAAAGACTCAGAGAAATTGACCGGAGAATTCGTTTTCTTACGCAAAGATTAGATAATGCCGTCGTAGTCGATCCCACCCAAATTACTTCCGAGAAGGTCCAGTTTGGGGCCACTGTTGAAGTCATTGACGAAGATGGAAACACCAGAACGTTTACGATTGTGGGAGTAGATGAAGTAGATACCGCTAAGAACAGGATTAGCTGGCAGTCCCCGATAGGACGGTCACTCATTGGTAAAGTAGAAGGCGACGAAGTCACCATAAAGGTTCCTGCCGGTGAGATCATTTATGAAGTCCAGTCTATTACTTACCTGGCCATAGAGTAAGCGTTATGAAATTTCTCAGAACTTACATTGAAATATCGAACATCTGTAACCTCCAATGCACTTTTTGTCCTGAAGTTGGAAGAGACAAAAAAATTCTTAGTGCCGAAAATTTTAGAAAAGTCTTAAAACAAGTGCTCCCCTACTCAGAACAGATATGTCTTCATCTCATGGGTGAACCCCTGGCCCATCCGGAATTTCCGGCCATACTCAAAATTTGTGAGGAGGAAGGGGCAACCATTCATCTTACCACCAATGGAACTTTTCTAGCGAAGTATGGCTTTGATACTTTTTTAAAATCAAAGGCCCTGCGCCAGATCAACTTTTCGATTCATAGCTATAAAGATAATTTTCCCGGCAAAGACATTAGACCCTATCTTTACGACATTCTCCAGTTTTCTAAGGAAGCTTTAACTGAAGCTCCCCATTTGTACATAAATTTCAGGCTGTGGAATCTTCATCAAACAACAGAAGCTCGGAACGAAAACCAGGACATCATTGATCATGTTTCTGAATTCTTTCAAATGCCGATTAACGAAAGAATCGATGTTGGTTTTAAGAAAAGTAAAAACATCACCGGTCGCCTCTACTTTCATTTTGACACTCGATTTAAGTGGCCTGATTTCCAGGATCCTGAAAACGGTGATAAAGGCTTTTGTCATGCTTTGTCCCAACAGATTGGTATTCATGCAGATGGGACGGTTGTTCCCTGCTGTCTGGACAAGGAAGCAGGCATCCCGTTAGGAAATGTGCTTCAAGAGAGTTTCGAGGAAATCCTGAACTCACCGCGATTAGTTGCCATGAGAGAAGGTTTCAAAAAACATCTTCTTACCGAGGAACTATGTCGTAAATGTACTTACATCAAACGCTTTGATAAAAAGCTCCGCCCCGACGCTGCCCCTAAAGAATAATTTTTTTTTGATTTTTTTGTTGAATTACGGAAAAGCTACGCCTATACTGTTTTTAGTACGGAAGAAATACGGAGTTAAAAATTATGGCACTTACTAAAAAGCAGAAAGACGTATTGGACTACATTACTGATTACGTCAGAGAAAATGAGTATTCTCCTACACAAAAAGAAATTCAAGAACATTTCGGATTTAAATCTCTGGGCTCAGTTCAGGATTATATTAAATACCTCACTAATGGCGGCTATCTGGTTAATGACCCTCACTCCGTTAGAGGACTTATGCCATCGACTGTTCAACAGAACACAGAAGAGATTCCCCTACTCGGTAACATCGCGGCAGGTATCCCAATTGAAGCTATTGAAAATACCAATATGATCAGCGTTCCGACACATATGTTAGGCCGTGGGCAACATTACGCCCTCAAAGTGAAAGGCGAATCGATGATCGAGGAAGGTATCCTTAGCGGAGACATCGCAATCATTAAACACCAGACACAAGCTGAGAATGGCCAAATCGTTGTTGCTGTCGTTGATAACGAAACAACTCTGAAGCGATACTACAAAAAATCAAAGCAAATAGAACTTCATCCCGCAAACCATACGATGAAACCAATCATCATTAAAGATAAGGAATGCGAGATTCGGGGACTATTGGTCGGTTTGATTAGAACTTACTAGTTACACACAAATTCCGAGACACACGAAACGCTTTATATTCGTCAAGGAGGACGTCTATGCTGGCACACGCACAAAATCGACATTCTATTCGAGAAATGAGTGAAGTCGAGCTATTCGCAAAGATTCAAGGTGAACTCATCTCTCGCTACGAGGTGGATAGCAGACTAGCTTCCGAAATGGCATGGGATCTCTTGGAAGTTCTCACTGCTGTTGATGGGGATGTTGAGATGCTCGAGAAATACTTTCTGCACTAAAGTAAATCTCTCAAAAAGAACAAAAAGAGGATGCCGTTAACTCCTGGTAGCGAATGCTACAGGCCCGGATAACTGCGCCCTCTTTTCAACCTAAACATGAACTCTAGGAGTAACTATGGCAGGCGAAGAAGATCTCTGGATCATTAGATCATTTTTAATTCTGATCGGTAGTTTTATGATTTTCAGTTTGGTGGGAGTTATTTAAATAAAATAATAACTCTCGACGATTTCTTTCGATAAACCTTGATTTTGATAATGGGGTTTCAGGTACAGGTGTTTGATCACAATATGATTTTTAAGGATCAATCCGCAGACAGTATCTTTAATATGGATAAATTTAATATTGTCCGGAAAGAATGGTTCAAGATCTACGGCCGGGGTACCTGACTCCTCCATCATGATTTTCAAAGCATCCTTGTCCCCCTCGGTCACATCCGAAAACTTTAAGCCTAGTTTTTTAAGGGTGTATCCATAAGGACAATGAAGACAAGCTGACTTACAACAAGTGCCACGTTTTTTAAGGAAGTATGAGGTAAATACGGTGTATCCCTCGGGAGTCACATAAGAAAGTTCTTTTTCCATAAATTGGATTATAATCAATCTATGATTGTATTACTTCTTCTTTTTTCAATATTGGCCACAGCTGAGGAAACTTCAGTGGAAAAGTATTGCTTTAGTTCCACCTTGCAAAGTATTTCGGCCAGACAGAAGTTTAAGGCGATTGAAGTCAACTCTGATACCGTCTCAGTAGATGAGAATTGTCTGGTGATCCAGATGCGTCCTCACAGAAGGGAAATTGTTCAACGTTATATTTTAACCAATATCCCAGGCGCACGACTTACTTTCTCCAGCGAGAGTGAAAGAAAAGATCCCTGCAAACTTAAAGTGGAAAAAATTAAATCCACTAAAAGTGAACAACTCAATGGTCATATAGCGAATGACTCATTTTCGGTTGGCAAAACCGATACGTCAGGAAATTCTTCTGAGATTAGTCAGATACAGACCCTGAAAGAGTTTGAATTGACCATGAACCAAGATCAGATTAAAGGGAATTGTAGGTATATTACTGCCGATCGTTACGAGATCACATTAGAGGTAAGAAGGAATCCCAAACCAATCTTAGTTGAAACTCAAAAGCCTGAAGACCAGAAAACTATGGTCATTCAAACCCAACTGCAACTAACAAGAGGCGATAGAATTGAAGTTGGCTCTGTGATCCAAAAAGAAGACGACAAAAATCGCCAGCTGAGTATCTCTCCTGCAGGGCAAATTGAGTCTATGAGTCGGAAGGGAATGGAAAAAGTTTTTTTAAGTTTGCAGTAAACAAAGAACAACACGCGTCTTACAAAATCTTACATTTAAGCACCCTCTAAGCTTCTAACATCACAGAACTTACTTTGTCTTACAATTAATTTCTGACAGAAATGCCCCCCGGTTTCTTTACTTTGGGGCAAATTGACTAACACTTAATTTGTTTTGACTTGCGGTGCAACTAAATTATTTTGGGAGGTTATGACGTTTCCCTCATTGGCATGTTGGTTGCTTTTATGGACACCAGCAGGGGGAAAGAACTCCATAAAAGTTCAAGAAATATCCCAGGGAAAACTCTAGCTAACCACTAAGTTTTTCCTCAAAAAAAGACCCTCCCCAAAAGTTCAATGTTCCTTCCCCTGCAAGGTTTATTAAATAAAAAAAGCCCGAAGAGACCTTCGGGCTTTTTTTTGCGCTTATTCCAAAAGAAGAGCAATCGTTACAGCAGAGGCCACTTTATGAAGATTTGAGCCTTCAGAAATAACAGAATCAATTTTCTTCATTTCCCCTTCGTTGGCAGCGATTTCAAGGAAAAGTTCTTTAAGAGCTGGTTGACGAACGTCCTGGATGGCAACCACTAGCCCTTCGGCCATATCATCATTTAGTGCCACTAGTTCATCTTTGAGCTGCTCCTTACCCGCAACTCCGCGACTTTGAACAGTAGCGAGAGTCGAGGCCAGTGGCGCCAGAGCGGAAGCAGTCCCTGTTTGCAACAAACGAGTCGCTGTAACAAAAGGAAGTAACGTTGTAGCTGAAGTCACTTCTATGATTGATTGAGCGAAAGCAGTTCCAAGGCTAAGTAGTAAAGAGATGGCAACTAATGTCTTTTTCATAAGTACTCCTTTTCGAGTTCATAGTGACTGAATAATCAATTCACGTATTAATGTTGTTATATTTCTTAAACCTTCCAGTTCAGATAGTTCTGTTTTAAAATGCTCTTCGCCTAGAATCCTTTGAAGCTGCTCTAGCTGTTTGTCAGAAAGATCGACAACTTTCTGTCTTCTCTCTGATATAAAATTTTCCAGTTCTTCCTCAACTTCCGTCTCGGTGGGAACGCCGTAAGCAGAATTAATCACTTCCCAAGGTTGAGTGGTAAGTAAGCTTAGACTTTCATTCATCTGCAGGATTTCATCCTTAATGGAAGTATTCTTATCCATAACTTCAAGAACTCTACCAGGAAGCCCCATAATAAACTTACTGGATAGATAGCGTTCAAGATGATTAATTTTCATCACCAGTTGTTTTTTTAATCGAATATCTTCAATGGTATTTAGATCCAACCGCTGGTAGGCTCCAAGTCTTTCCCGACTCGTGGTCTTTGAGAGAAATTTTTTGAACTTCTTTTCTTTAAAAGGACCTGACAAATAAGATCGTATGAAGTGATAAGTTCCTTCATACTCTTGATGCATGCTCTTTACCACTAAGACCTCACCACTCGTGAGATTATTGGCCTTCTTAACAATGTCCTTATAAATTTTATGAGGAGTGATGGAGCCGATTAAGCGACTTTCTTCTTCACTTAGCGCCACGGCCAGATGTTTCACTGTTTCAGTACCACAATTATTATCAAGGAAATAATATTTCCCTTGGTAGGTCCAATAACGCTCTAACGTTAAATCGATGAACTCTTTCTTCTGTGATTCAGTCATTTTTAGTGGAACGCTAAAAAGATCTCTTAGTCCAAATTTCGTGTACTCTTGCTGAACTTCAAAATACCTCATTATAAAAAGTTGCGAATGATACTGTCCCATCATTCCCTTGAGGTAATTAATATTTAGATCATTCATCGAAGCTCGGTAAGACAAAACCAAATGATGAGAAATATCTTCGAGACATTCCGGACCGGGGGTCTTCCTAAATGGAGCACAAATAACCAGACGGAACATAGCGTGTCCCCAACGAGACATCAGAGCTTCGCCTTGGCCCGCGAAAAGATAATGAATCTGATAAATATTTTTTAAATCAAGGGAAACGGCTTTTTGGTAATTGTCTTCCAGGAATGCAGACTGAATCAGAACTTTATCATTCTTGGCACACTCACCCTTTAAAGTAATTCCAAGTTTTGCGGCCAGAAAATTGGCAGTGGCCGGTTTTCGGCACTCAAACTCTGGATCGAGAATTAAAAACTCCAAATTTACGGCGAGAGATTCTTCCAGGTTTTTAAACTCATAAGCGTCCGGGG